>JBPCRW010000258.1:0-6286 GCA_050996405.1 Pyrinomonadaceae bacterium
CGAAGTAAGTGTGTTTTAACAATTTGGGAACACACTTACTTCGTGCGCGTTTCTGTATTTAATCCGGTTCGACGACGTTTGGAATCGCCGTCCATTCCGAATTATTTTTGTCGTTTAAAACTTCGGCTTGGGCGCGAATAATATCGCTCATCGTCAAAACGCCGAGCAGCTTTTTCTGATTTCCGCGCTCGATGACGGTGAGTTTTATCACTTTCGCCTCGTTCATCCGCACGATGGCGCGGTTCAGCGAACAGTCTGGATAAACCGTTTTGAACGCATCGGCAATTTCCTCAACCGTCTGTTTCCCGCTTTTTTCGGCAAGGTTTCGTTCGAGCCGCGCTTTGGTAATTATCCCGACGCAATGGTTTTCTTCGTCAACGACCGGAAAAGTCGCAAAATTAAGCGAGCCAATCTTTTCGAGCGCGGCGGCAATTGAAAGTTTCGCCGAAACGGTGACGACATTTCGCGTCATCGCTTCGCCGACCCGAATTTGTTCGAGCGCGTGCGTCGGCGTTTTTTTGCGGTGCGGCAAAAAGATTCCGTCTTGTTCGAGCAGAGCTTCGTAAATCGGCGTTGGGCGAAAATGTCTGGCTAAACCGTAAGCCGTCATATTGGCAATCATTAGCGGCAGAATCAAGCCGTAGCTGCCCGTCATTTCAAAAATTATCAACACCGAAGTCATCGGCGCGCGAACGATTCCGGCAAACGCCGCGCCCATTCCGACCAGCGCGAACGCGCCGATTTCGTTGTTCGGATGACCGAATAAAATTATGTCTAGAAATCCGACCGTGCCGCCGAGCATTCCGCCGATAAACAGAGCGGGCGCGAAAATTCCGCCCGCGCCGCCCGAACTGTATGAAAAAACCGTCGCCGCCAATTTCAAGACGCACAAAACCGCCATTACTCGAAACGCCAATCCGCCCGAAAGCGCGTTTGAAAGCACGTCGTAACCGCTGGCGGTCACGCCGCCGGTTTGAAAAAAATACAGCGCGACGACTGCCAGAACGCCCGTCACGATGCCGCCGATTGCCGGACGCGCCCACAACGGAACGGCTGAAAGTTTTTCAAACCAGCCGCGCAGTTTGAGTAAAGATTCGGTAAAGGCGAGCGAAACGAAAGCGGCGGCAATTCCTAAAACTGCATATAAAACGAGCGACGAAGCGTAATACAGACCGTAATTTTGCGTGACTGTAAGAACCGGATGCTCGCCCAAAACTCCGCGTTCGATGGCGGCGGCAATCGCGGCGGCGACAATCACGCCCGATAAAACTGTTTGGTCAAGGTCGCCGACGACTTCTTCAATCGTAAAAGTGACGGCGGCAATCGGAGCGTTAAAAGCCGCCGCGATTCCGGCAGCCGCGCCGACGGGTAGCAGACGACGCAGATTGCTCTGCGACAACGCCGCCGTTTTTCCGAGCGAACTCGCAATCCCCGCGCAAATATGAACGGTCGGACCTTCGCGTCCAAGCGATGCGCCCGAACCGATTTGCAAAACGCCGATGAAAAATTTTCCGATTGCGTCGCGCAGCGGAAGCCGTCCGCCTTTTATTTCATAGGCGATTTTGACTTGCGGAATGCCGCTGCCGCGCGCGCCCGGCACGACGTATTGCAGCAAAATTCCGCTCAACAATCCGCCGAGCGCGGGCGTTAAAATCGTCAGCCAAATCCAATTTCCGTTTGGCGCGGCAATCGCGTTGTCAATCAGCAAACTTTCTACTTTGAGAATCGAGAGATGAAAAGCGACGGCGGCTAGACCGCAAATCGCGCCGACAACCAGCGTGAGTATAAAAACCCTCTGCGATTCTTTCGGGATGAGGCGCAGAGAGATTTCCAGAAGTTTTAATTTTAATTTACGTCTTTTCGGGCGCAGAAAACGCCAGCGCGCTTTCAATTTTTTGCTAAGGGAATTGGACATTGCTTATCATATAGTAACAAAACGCGCTTTGAATAATGAATTTCCGCTCGTCTTAAGTTTTTAACATTTTTCAAAGCTCCAGCCAATTCGTTTTTGAGATTTCAAAGAATAAAAATGAATTTGGCGAAAACGATTTATCAACTCATAATCTAGTTATGGAGCCTTTAGCGAGCAGAATCAGACCGCAGAATTTAGAAGAATTTGTCGGGCAGCTTCATCTGGTCGGCGCGGGGAAACCTTTGCGAATCGCCATCGAACAGGCGCACATTTTTTCGTTTGTTTTGTGGGGCGCGCCCGGAACGGGCAAAACGACTCTGGCGCGAATTTACGCTAGCGCAATCAATGCCGATTTTTACGAACTCTCCGCCGTTTCCGCAGGGAAGGACGACATCAGAAAAATCGTTAATAAACCGCGTGAAGAAAATCGCCCGCGTATTTTATTTCTGGACGAAATTCATCGTTTCAACAAAGCGCAGCAGGATTTTTTACTGCCGTTTGTCGAAAACGGAGAACTCATTTTAATCGGCGCGACGACGGAAAATCCGAGTTTTGAAATTATTCCCGCGCTGCTTTCACGCCTGCGCGTTTTTGTTTTGGAAGAATTAACGCCCGAAGAAATGTTTGTAATTTTTGACCGCACGGGTTTTGAATTGGACGCGGAAGCGAAAGAATGGCTGGCGAATATGGCGAACGGCGACGCGCGGCAGGCGATTACGATGATTGAAAATACGGCGCGGCTTTACGGCGCGGTAACGCTCGAAAATCTCAAAAATGCTCTGCAATCGAAATTTTTGCGTTACGACAAAAAAGGCGAGGAGCATTACAACCTCATCAGCGCGTTTATCAAATCAATGCGAGCCAGCCAGCCGGACGCGGCGATTTATTATCTGGCGCGGATGATTGAAGCGGGCGAAGACCCGAAATTTATCGCGCGGCGAATGGTGATTTTCGCCTCCGAAGACATCGGCGTGGCGAATCCGACCGCGCTCGTCGTCGCCAACGCCGTTTTTCGCGCCGTCGAAATTATAGGCTTGCCCGAAGCGGGAATAAATTTAGCGCACGGCGTGGTTTATTTATCAAACTGCAAAAAGGACAAAAGCGCGTATCACGCTTATAAACAGGCTCTCGAAGATGCAAAAAAATTCGGGAATCTGCCCGTGCCTTTGAATTTGCGAAACGCGCCGACCAAGTTGATGAAAGACATCGGCTACGGCGCGGGCTACGAAAAATACACGACGGAAGATTTGCTGCCGGAGAAATTGAAGGGCAAAAAATATCTTAAAAATTGAGCGGAATTTATCATTTCGGTGTAAATTATATTGATAACTAAAGTCGGTCTGGCATCAGTTTTGCATTAACGCTTTAGATACTTTTGGATAGTAACGTTTCGCTACACTCGGCAGATTTTTGTTTTCGGAAGATTTGGCGGGCGCGGCGATAGAAAATGTTAAATACTTTGAGAAGGAGAGAAAAACAGAATGAAAAAAATAATCTTTTTAAGCGCGATTTTAGCTTTGGGAATTGCGGGTTTAGCAGGCTGCGATAATAACGCGAACAGCAACACGGTCGCAAATATGAACAGTTCGATGAATAGAAATGCTGCAAACAGTATGGCGACCAATCTGAATGTAAATTCAAATACCGCCGTCGTAGTGAATAATAACGCGATAAATTCAAATGTCGCCAATGAAGTCGAAGGCGGCAGTTTCGGTTTTATGAAAGAAGCGGCACAGGGCGGAATGGCGGAAGTCGAACTCGGCAAACTCGCCGCGTCGAAAGCGCAGAACGCCGAAGTTAAAGCGTTCGGGCAAAAAATGGTGACTGACCATACCAAAATCAACAACGATTTAAAGGAAGTTGCGGCGAAGAAAAAAGCGACGCTTCCGACCGAAGTCAACGCAAAGCAAAAGGAATTGATGGATAAATTATCCAAACTTTCCGGCGCGGATTTTGACAAGGAATATGTCGATTCGATGGTTGACGACCACAAAGAAGATATTGACGCTTTTCAGGAACAAGCCGACAGCGGAAACGACTCGAATGTTAAGGGATTCGCCGCCCGAAATTTGCCGACTTTAAAGGCGCATCTCGATATGATTAAAAACATTCAAGGCAAAATGAAATAAGGAATTTAAGGCGATGGCACAATGTGAAATCTGCGGCAATGATTACTATCTGGCGTTTGAAGTGGTGACGGCTGGCAACCGTCACGTTTTCGATTGCTTCGAGTGCGCCATCCACAAACTCGCGCCGGTTTGCGCGCACTGCGGATGCAAAATAATCGGTCACGGCATCGAAGCCAAAGAAAACTTTTTCTGCTGCGCCAACTGCGCCAAACAGTCGGGCGTAACGGGAGTCGCAGACCACATCTGGGGCAAGGAAAAGGAAACTGCCGAAGACAGCGGCGGCGGTAACGGAACTTAATGAATACAGGAGAATTTTATGAGCGATTCATCAGCAAAAATTGATAAACGCGATGATGTCAATCCAGAATCGGGCGAACATAAATACGGCGATGTCGAATTTGCCGATACGACAAATAAAAAATATCCGATTGATACGCCGGAACATATTCGCGCCGCCTGGAGTTATATCAATCACAAGGATAATGCCGCGAAATATGACGCGGACGAAGTTAAAACGATTAAACGTCGAATCAAAAAAGCGGCTGATAAACATGGAGTCGAGATTCAGGAAGATTAAGATTTTCTGGAATCCGACGAGAAAAACACGGCGGGCATTTTCTTTTGCCCGCCGTGTTTTTTAATCTATTTTTTCAATCTGTCCACAAATTTCCGTCTGAATTTTGCCACTTTCGGCGCGACGACCGCCGCGCAATACGGCTGGTTCGGATTGTTGGCGAAATATTCCTGGTGATAATCTTCCGCCGGATAAAATTTATCGAAAGGTTTTACTTCCGTGACAATCGGTTTGTCGTAAATTCTTTCTTCGGTAATTTCCTTGATAACTTCTTCGGCAACTTTTTTCTGTTCGTCCGAATGATAAAAAATCGCCGAGCGATACGATTTGCCGATGTCGTTGCCTTGCCGGTTTAACTGCGTCGGGTCGTGAACGGTAAAGAAAATCTGCAAAATTTCTTTGAATGAAACTTCCTGCGGGTCAAATTTTATATTGATAACTTCGGCGTGTCCGGTCGTGTCCGAGCAAACTTCTCTGTAAGTCGGATTTTCTTTGTGTCCACCGGAATAGCCGGAAATGACATCTTCCACGCCTTTCAAATCGTCGAAAATCGGTTCGACGCACCAAAAACAACCTGCGGCAAGCGTTGCCGTTTCCAAATTTTTATTTTCCATAATCGTTTCCCTGTGTTCGTTATTTTACTAATTTTACTGAAACGCGGGCAATTCCTAAAAGTTTTCCACCTGTGGAAAACCTGCAAATTATTTTAACCGCCGATAAAACTCATCGACCGCGAGGCGTGCGCGAAACCTTTGTCGTTGATAAAATGTCTGGGTTCTTTTTTCGACACGACTGATTCGATAAACTCGATAATTTCCACGCGCGTTGCGCCGCTTCTTAAAATATCGCGCAGATTGTGTTCATTCGTCGAGAAAAGACAGGTGCGGATTTGCCCGTCCGCCGTCAGCCGAATCCGCGAACACGCGCCGCAAAACATTTCCGTCACCGGCGCGACGATTCCGATTTCGCCCGCGCCGCCGTCGGCAAATTTATAACGCCAGGCGGTTTCCGCGCCGCGCGATTTCTCTTTTAATCGAAGCGGAAAAACCTCATCAAGTTTCCCGAAAATTTCGCGCCCCGAAACGACCATTCCGCGGTTCCATTCGTGACCCGAATCGAGCGGCATAAATTCGATAAAACGAATCGCCAGATTTTCCGCGCGGGCGAATTTCGCAAAATCAACAATCTCGTCGTCGTTATAGCCGCGCGCGACGACGACGTTAATTTTTATTGGATTTAATCCGGCAAGTTTTGCCGCTTCGATTGCCGCTAAAACATCTTCCAATTTATCAACGCCGGTAATCCGTTTAAAATTTTCGCGCTTTAGGCTGTCGAGCGAAATCGTCACGCGGTCTAATCCGGCGCGTTTCAAATCTCCGGCGCGGCGCGAAAGCGTGTGACCGTTCGTCGTCAAAGCCAAATCTTTTAAATGCGGAATGCGAAATGCGGAATGCAAATTTTCCGGCTTTGGACTTTGGACTTTGGACTTTGGACTTTTTAATTCGGCGAGTTTTTCAACTAAAATTTCGACATCTTTTCTAATCAGCGGCTCGCCGCCCGTCAACCGGATTTTTTCGATTCCGAGCGATACGAAAATCTCCGACAGATAAAAAATTTCTTCGTAAGTTAGAATCGTTTCCTTGCGCGCGAGCGGCGGTTCGCCGTTCGGCA
>JBPCRW010000025.1:0-3542 GCA_050996405.1 Pyrinomonadaceae bacterium
TTGACGGAACGCTTGCAGAAACAGCATAAACTCATCTGCGCGGCGATTCGCGCCGGACGCATCGAAGACCTCAAACGGATGACGACGAAGGAATCTGCCGCGAAACGGGCGGCTTCGATTACTCAAAGGTCAGTCAAAATTGTTTCGGGTAATGAACAGCCGCAACCTGTAAAAACCGAAAATAAGAAAGACGAAATTCCGCTTCCGCAAGTTTTAAACAAAGAATTTAAGCCGGACGAAAAATTTTTCCCGAAAAAATTTGAGTTAAAAACGGAAATTAAAATTGCTGAAGAAGACGTTTGGGAAATTCCGCTCAGTATTCTCGAAGAAGCCCCGATTTTCGACGGAGTTCAAATCGTCGAAGAGGAAACAATTTTGCCAGCCGAAGCGGTCGAGATTATTACGGATTCGGCAAAAAACGAGCCGATTGACAACAGTCTTAAAATTGAACTCCGCGACGATATGATTTTCAAAAGCGGCGAGCGCAAAACTTTAACTCTCGTCGTCAGGCGCGGCAATTCCGAAAGCGGGCTGGATGGCGCGCACGTGATGGTCAAAGTTATCGGTTCGTCGTTTCGCCCGCTGATTTTTCACGCCAAAACCGACGGCAGCGGCGTGGCAATCGTGCCTCTGCAACTGCCGCATTTCAAAGCCGGACGCGCGGCGATTCTGGTCAAAGCAATGAGCGGCGACGAAGAAGTCGAACTGCGTCGCGCGATTCAACACGACCGACCGCAGTAGTTGATAATTGATAACGGATAACCGATAATTTATTCGTTATGAACGTAATTATTAATGGCGAAACAAAAGAAATTTCCGCTTCGGTAAATCTCGGCGAACTGCTCAAACTTCTTTCGCTTCCATCAGAACGCATTGCCATCGAACTAAATAGAAGAGTCGTCCGAAAAAAAGATTGGGAAACGATTCAGGTTGGCGACGGCGACCGGCTCGAAGTAATTCATTTCGTCGGCGGCGGCTAATCAGGTTTAAAGTTCAAGGTTCAAAGTTTAAGGTTGCGGATTGAAAACAAATTTCAGTCCGCATTTCTTTTGCGCGTTTTTTTGTTAGAATTTAATTAACGAAAAACTTTGAACTTTGAACTTTAAACTTTAAACTTTCTTATATGTCTGATTCATTCAATTTAGCCGGAAAAACTTTTAATTCCCGTTTAATAATCGGAACTGGAAAATATCGCTCGCACCAGGAAATGAAAGACGCGCACGCGGCTTCGGGCGCGGAAATGGTCACGGTTGCCGTCAACCGAGTTCCATTAGATAGAAAAACCGAATCGTTTCTCGATTATCTGAATCCCGAAATGCAGATTTTGCCGAATACGGCGGGCTGTTATGATGCCGAACACGCGATTCGGACAGCGCGATTAGCGCGTGAAGCACTCGAAACCGACTGGATAAAACTCGAAGTCATCGGCGATAAAGTGACGCTACTGCCCGACAACGAACAAACTCTGGAAGCAGCAAAAATTTTGGTCAAAGAAGGTTTTATCGTGATGCCGTATTTTAGCGACGATTTGATTATGGCGAAAAAATTATTGGACATCGGCTGCCCGTGCGTGATGCCGCTCGCCGCGCCGATTGGTTCGGGCTTGGGCGTGCAGAATCCCGCGAATTTAAAAATTATGCGCGAGCAATTGCCCGACGCGGTGATTATCGTTGACGCGGGTGTCGGCGTTCCATCCGATGCCTCGATTGCGATGGAACTCGGCGCGGACGCGATTTTGATGAACACGGCGATTGCCGAATCGAAAAAACCCGCGCAAATGGCGACGGCGATGAAACTCGCCGTTCAAGCCGGACGCTTGGCGTACCTTTCCGGCAGAATGCCGAAACGCCTCTACGCTTCCGCTTCGAGTCCGATTGAAGGCGCGATAAAATAAGGCAAAAGGAAAAAGTAAAAAGGCAAAATTTGTGTTGAAGTTAAAAATTATTGCGATTTTTCTTTTTGTTTGTTTTTCGGTTTTTGCCTGCGCGGAAAGTGATAAAAAGCGCGGCGAATTTGTTATCGCCGACAGCAAATCTTACGAAGCCTCGCTTTTTCGTCAAAACTGCGCGGTTTGTCACGGCGCGGAAGCCAACGGAAAGGAAACAAACGGAACTTTAATTCCTTCACTCCGCTACGGCGAAGCGGCAACTTTGAGCGAGCAGCAGATTTACACGCAGATTCACGACGGCAAACTCCCGATGCCCGCCTTCAAAAATCAATTGACCGACGACGAAATCCGTCGAATGATAAAATTTATTCGACACGATTTGCAGGGAAAAGAATAAAATGACAGAAACAAGATTTATTTATGCAGATTTTATGAAAAATGATTTTGAAAATCGTCTTGTTTTAACTTGCCTTGGCACTTTTAGAGATTTAGCTAAATACGACATTACTTTAAGAGATGGAATGAAGTTATCATTTTATAATGAGGATGAAGACGAACTTGGAAATAAAGATAATTTAGTTGTTCAAGGCATTGTTAAATACGACAAAATTCACGAAAGATGGATTGCAATAATAAATTGGGACAAGATAAAAAATGTCTCAAAATTATCTATTGAAGAAAAAGAGGAATTCGGATTGATTTAATTTCAAAGCTATCTTTGCAAAGCGAGAGAATGATGAAAATTTTGATTTCAGGCGCGAGCGGACTCGTCGGAACGCATTTGATTCCGACTTTAATTGCCAAAGGTCACGAAGTAATTAAACTCGTGCGGAAAACTCCAAAATCGGCGGGCGAAATCGAGTGGAACGCGGAAAAAGATTTTAGTGAAAGCGAACAATTAAAACTCGAAAATTTCACTGCGGTTATTCATCTGGCAGGCGATAACGTCGCGTCGGAAAATTGGTCTGCGGAAAAGAAACGTAAAATTAAGGAAAGCCGAACCGTCGGCACAAGAGTTTTAGTTGACGCTTTGAGTAAAACGAAAAATCCGCCGAAGGTTTTTGTTTCCGCTTCGGCAATCGGTTTTTACGGCGACCGCCAGGATGAAATTTTGACTGAAGATTCGGCGAAAGGCGTTGGATTTTTTCCAGAAGTCTGTTCGGAATGGGAAACCGAAGCGCGAAAGGTGGAATCTTTTGGCGCGCGAGTCGTGATGCCGCGCATCGGAATCGTGCTGGCAAAAGACGGCGGCGCGCTCGAAAAAATGCTCACGCCTTTTAAATTCGGTCTCGGCGGCGTGATTGGTTCGGGAAAACAATGGATGTCGTGGATTGCGCTCGACGATTTGATAAAAATTTTTCATTTCGCTCTGGAAAACGAAAATCTGCGCGGCGCGGTCAACGCCGTCGCGCCGAATCCTGTAACCAACGCGGAATTTACCAAAACGCTCGGCGCGGTTCTGCATCGCCCGACGATTCTGCCGCTTCCCGAATTTGCGATAAAACTTTTATTCGGCGAAATGGGCGAAACACTGCTTTTGCAAGGCTGCTGTGTGTTACCGAAAAAATTGCGGGACGCGGGATTCGAGTTTGAATTTATAAACTTTGAAGATGCGTTGAAGAAAGTTGTTTAGTGGTGAGTGGTGAATGATTCG
>JBPCRW010000173.1:0-11348 GCA_050996405.1 Pyrinomonadaceae bacterium
TCGCAGTGGTCGGTTTCGTGCAGAACGCAGCGCGCTTCGAGTTCGGTGACATCCAGTTCCTGCCAATTGCCCGCAACGTCCTGATAACGCGCGACGGTTCGCAATTCGCGCTTTATTTCCATATGGATTCCGGGAAATGAGAGGCAGCCTTCGTCGCCCGTCTGCTCGCCTTCGCGCATTATGATTTCGGGATTTATCATCGCAAACCGGCGCGGCGCGTTTTCACCACGCGAGCAATCCATTACGAAAAGCCGTTTCGATTCATTGATTTGCGGCGCGGCAAGCCCGACTCCGCCCGCCGCATACATCGTTTCAAACATATTTTCGACGAGCGTTTCCAGCTTCTCGTCAAAAACTTCGATGGATTTCCCGACTGCCAGCAAAACCGGCGCGGGATAAAGCACGATATTCAACAAAGCCATTTTTTTATTTTCCCACAATTTGAAAAAATAAAAAAAGAACGGCTGATTTCAAACCATTCTTCCGTTCAATAATTTTTCAAACTATTTTGATAATTCTCAAAGTTCGTTTTCATTTCGGATAAACTGTCGCCGCCGAATTTTTCGCGCATCGAATTTGCCAGCACGATTGCCAGCATCGCTTCGCCGATGACACCCGCCGCCGGAACAGCCGTGATGTCCGAGCGTTCAAACGCGGCGAGCGATTCCGCTTTTGAATCAATATCAACCGAGCGCAGAGCCTTTCGCAAAGTTGAAATCGGTTTCAAATATCCGCGCGCGCGCAATTCTTCGCCGTTGGTGATGCCGCCTTCGAGTCCGCCCGCGCGATTTGTCGGACGAACGAAATTTTTCGTAGTTTCGTCGTAACCAATTTCGTCGTGAACCTGCGAGCCAAATTTTCCGGCATTCTCCACGCCGTTACCGATTTCGACGGCTTTGACGGCTTGAATTGACATTAAAGCCTGCGCGATTCGCCCGTCGAGTTTTTCCTGCCACGACGTATGCGAGCCTAAACCGACGACGACGTTTTTGGCGATGACTTCAAAAATTCCGCCGAGCGTATCGCCGTCCGCTTTTGCTTTGTCAACGAGCGCGACCATTTGTTTTTCGACTTCTGAATCGGCGCAATTTAAAGGCGCGTCGGTTGGAATTGCGGAAATCTCCATCCAAGTTTTTTGCAGAGGGATTTCTGGAACGCTTCCGAGTTTAATAACGTGACTTTTTATCTCAATTCCAAAATTTTCCAAAAGCTGTTTTGCAATCGTGCCGCAGGCAACACGCGCCGCCGTTTCGCGTGCCGAAGCGCGTTCGAGAACGTCGCGCAAATCTCTGGTTTGAAGTTTCTGACCGCCCGCGAGGTCTGCGTGACCCGGGCGCGGGCGCGAAACAATACGCGGGTTTTTTGGCTGCTCGTCGAGTTTTTCGCTCGACATAACTTCTGTCCAGTGAACGAAATCGCGGTTTTCAATGACGAGCGCGACGGGCGAGCCGAGCGTTTTTCCGTGACGCACACCCGACAAGATTTCCGCGCGGTCGGTTTCGATTTTCATACGCCCGCCGCGCCCGTAGCCCTGTTGTCTGCGCCATAATTCGTGGTTGATTTTTTCAACGTCAATTTCCAAACTGGCGGGCAAACCTTCGACGATAGCGATGAGCGATTTCCCGTGCGATTCTCCGGCGGTTGTAAAACGAAAAAACATAATTTTCTAAGCGTGTTCGACTTCGCCGATTGACGGTTTGGCTTTGCGTTTAGCAACAATCAAACCGACTCCGGCGAGTATTAAAATTCCGCCGAACAACGTTTCAACCGGCAGTTTTTCATCCAAAAATAAACCGCCGACGATGACCGCAACCAGCGGCGTGACGAGCGAAATCGTCATCGCCTTTGAAGATTCGACGCGATTCAAAAGCCAATAATAAAGCCAGAAAGCAATTATTGTGCCGACGATTGCCAGATGCGCGACGGCGAAAATCGCCATTTTCGTCCAATGAAAATTCAGCGGATTTCCCTCTTTAAAATATGCAACCAGAATTATCGGCAAAATTCCGCAGAGCATCTGGCAGAATAGTAAAATCACGGGCGACATCGCGCCGTTCTGCGCCTTGGTCAAAATGCTCGCTTCCGCCGCGGCAAACGCGCCGACGACGATTGCGACGCAGCCGATAAAAGCCCAAAAATCCTTGACCTGCAACTGCTCGACGAAAATAATTCCGACACCGACAATGCCCATCACAATCGCCAGAATTTTTCGGCGCGTGATTCGTTCGTCCGGCAGATGAATCCATGCCATCAAAAGCCCGAATGCCGGAATCGTCGCCTGCAAAACCGCCGCCAGTCCCGAAGAAATATATTTTTCGCTCCAAAAAACCATACTGTAATTGAAACTGAACTGCAAAACTCCGGTGATTAACAAAATCTTCCACTCGCTGCGTTTTTTCGGCAACGGAATTTTTTTCAATTTTATAAAAGCGAAAAGAATAATGAGCGCGAGCGTGAATCGAATGGCGGCAAAACTTATCGGCGGTAAATCGTCGAGTCCGATTTTGATAAAAAACCAGGTCGTTCCCCAAATCAGACATAACAAACTCCAAACTAAAATCGTTCGCATCAAATAATTGTAACGGTCATCGAAAATTTTTCCAGTTCCAATTTACGACGAAACAATCAGACCGCTAATTTCTTTCATAAAAACTCAAACTTGATTCGCCTTGTTTGAGAATGCGCCAACGCCGGAGCGTGCCGACGGCATCGGGCAAATTATTTTTTGAATGGTGTTCGGCAATAAAAATCGCGTTCGCGTTCATTATTTTTGATTCGGCAGAACCGAGTTCGCGCAAAATTTGCAGATAATCATTTTCATACGGCGGGTCGAAAAAAATTATGTCAAATGATAATTTTTTTTCGCGGCGGATAAAATCTTCAGCCCGTTCGCAGACAACTTCGGTTTGATTTTCGGGGATTTCCAGCAAGTCCAGATTCGTTTCAATTAAGCCGCAAACTTTACGCGATTTATCGGCGAAAGTGGCAAACGCCGCGCCGCGTGAAATCGCTTCGATGCCGACCGCGCCCGTTCCGGCGCACAAATCCAGAAAGCGCGTTTCGTCGTCAATTTTCGGATTTAAAATATTGAACAGAGTTTCGCGCAGGCGGTCTGAAGTCGGGCGTGTTTTCAGATTCGGCGGGCTTTTTAAAACTCGCCCGCGATATTCACCGGCAATAATTCGCATTTGATTGGGTTACAAATTAAAAATTACGAATTACGAAATTAAGCTGCCGCAATTCGTAATTCGTAATTTGAAATTTGTAATTGATTAGTTGATTCTCTCGTAAAAGCTGAGAGCCGTCTCGCCGACCGGAATTACTTTCCGGCGCGTTAAAACGCCGAGTCGTTCGGGGAAAAACATTTCCGCGTGATGTTCGATGACGAGCAAACCGCCCGATTTGATGCCGACACCGCGACTCAAATATGACAATACTTCGTCGTAATTCGTGTCATACGGCGGATCGAAAAATACCACGTCCCAGTAGCGGCGGCGTTTGGCAGCTTTTTTCAAAAACGGCACGGCTTCGATTTGAAAAATTTCGCCGTGTCCGGTTTTAATTCCGAGAGATTCCAGATTTTTCTTGATAATGCCGCACATTTTCGCCGACCGTTCGACAAACGAGCAAATCAGCGCGCCGCGCGAAATCGCTTCCAGCCCGACCGTTCCGCCGCCCGCGCACAAATCCAAAAAGCGTCCGGCGCGAACACGGCGAAAAATTAATTTGAAAAGAGCTTCGCGCACGCGCCGCGCCGTCGGACGAACGCGCGGCGAATCCGTCGTTTTCATAAATTTTCCGATGTGTTTTCCGTCGGTTATCTGCATCTCGTCGTAAATTTTTGGTTTCTCGATTCTTTTCCAGGACGGAATGGGTTTTCCGCGCGGAACAAAATTTCGGCGCGGCGCAAATCCTCCGCCGGAACGATTATCAGGACGATTATCGGAACGCTCGTCGCGTCTCGGCGGATACCTCGTATCTCTGGATTGAAATCTACTGCCGCCGCCATCGCGCGGTTGAAATTTATTTTCGCGCGGTTGAAATTTTCCACCGTCACGCGGTTGAAATCTATTATCGCGCGGCGGTTCGTAACGGTCATTTCTCGGCGGCGTTTTTCCGCCATCGCGCGGTTGATACCTTTCGTCTCTAGGATTAGTGTCACGGGATTGGAAACGGTCATTTCCAGATTGAAAATTTCTTTGTCCGTAAGAACCATCTTCTGTTTTTTTGTAATAGCCTCCTCGATTGGAAGGTCTTTCCGGGTTATTTCCGGGCGGTCGTCGGTTTTCCATATTCTTTTTCCTTTATAAAAAAGCTGATGTGAGCAGTCCGGCTCGGCAGGCAAGCCGGATTTCACACGATTGTCTGTTGTAGTTAATCATTGGATTTATCGAACAAATCGGAGAAAAGAATTTGCGAGAGAGAAATTCGATTGTCCGAATATTTATTGTTCGAAGTGCTTTTTTTTTTCAAAAGAGCGTGTAGTGATAACTATAATCAAAATCCTCCCAAAATTACAATACCAAAATTAAAATTTATAATGCTTTCATCCGATTCCGGCGAGACGAAAACGGGAATCGCGCTTAACAAATTCAATTAACACGCCTGTTTTCCGCGTTAACCGCTTCGTCGTCAAATAAAATTCGGCTTCGCGGCGAGCTTCTTCCAGAATTTCCAAATCCCGAATAATGTTGCCGACGCGAAAAATCCGCACGCCCGATTGTCTTGTTCCGAGAATGTCGCCCTGCCCGCGCAGTTCCAGATCTTTTTCGGCGATGCGAAAACCGTCCGACGTTTCTTCCATAATTCCCAAGCGTTCTTTGGCAACCGCCGTTTTTTTATCGGTTGTTAAAAGAACGCAGTAGCTTTGTTCCGCGCCGCGCCCGACGCGCCCGCGCAACTGATGAAGCTGCGACAAACCGAAACGTTCGGCGTGTTCGATGACCATCAAAGAAGCGTTTGGAACATCTACTCCGACCTCTATTACGGTGGTCGAAACCAGAATGTTTAAGTTTCCTTTGACAAATTCGCCCATCACGGCTTCTTTTTCCGCAGCCTTCATTCTGCCGTGCAGAAGTCCGATTTTATAGTTTGGAAAAACTTTGTCGCGCAGTTCTTCAAACATTTCGGTCGCCGCCTTTAAATCCATTTTTTCAGATTCTTCGACCAGCGGATAGACGATATAAACCTGCCTGCCCAAATTTATTTCGCGTTCGATGCCTTTATAAACTCCGTCGCGTTTGTCTTCGCCGACGACGACCGTTTTAACAGGCGTTCTGCCGGGCGGCAATTCGTCAATTACCGAAACGTCCAAATCTCCGTAAACCGTCATCGCCAATGAGCGCGGAATCGGTGTCGCGGTCATTACCAGAACGTCTGGATTAAAACCGCGGGCGCGAAGCTCGGCGCGCTGCAAAACGCCGAAACGATGCTGTTCGTCAACGACGACGAGTCCGAGTTTTTCAAACTCGACCGCATCTTGAATAATCGCGTGCGTTCCGATGACGGCGTGAATTAAGCCTTCGGAAAGGTCTTTTTGAACTTTGCGTTTTTCCGCCGCTCTTAAACTTCCGGTCAAAAGTTCGACGCGGAAACCCGAATCGGCAAGAATTTTCTTTGCGTTGCGTGCGTGCTGTTCGGCTAAAATTTCGGTCGGCGACATCAGCGCGGTTTGATAACCGTTTTCCATCGCCGCGAGCATCGCCAGAAACGCGACAATCGTTTTTCCGCTGCCAACATCGCCCTGAATCAAGCGATTCATAGGCGCGTCCGACTGCATTTCCTCAAAAATTCTTTCCACGACGCGCGATTGCGCGCCCGTCAATTTAAAAGGCAAAATCGCTTCGAGCCGCCCGCGAATTTTTTCGCTGATTTCGATAATCGCGCCCTTCGGTTCTTTCGTCCGCTCGCCGCGTTTAAGCTGGAGCGCGAACGAAACCCAAAAGAATTCTTCAAATATCAAACGCAAATGAGCGGCACTTCGCGCGGCGGCGTATTCGGCAAGATTTGAATTTTCCGGCGGAAAATGAATTTCCTTTAACGCCTGAAATTTACTGATAAGTTTTTGCCGCGCCGTTAATTCGTCCGGCAAATTTTCTTTGACCAAACTTTCGTCAATGTTTTGCAGCAGATTATAGACAATTTCGCGCAGCCGTTTAGTCTGAAATTCGCCGAGTTTGCGATAGACGGGAACGCGCCTTCCGGTGTGAATCATCGCAAGGCGCAGGTCTGTGTTTTCGTCGCCGAATTCATCATCTTCAGATTTTGAATTTTGGATTTTGGATTTTAGATTATTTTCTCGTAATTCGTCATTCGTGATTCGTGATTCGTCCTCGTTCGATTCCGCGACGGAAATTTCTTTGAGCAATCCGTAAGAATCAAAATCAGTTTCGTTCGGCAAAATCTCCAATTCGTCGGGTTTGTTAAGTCTTAAAGCGTAAGTATTTTTACGCGCGTCCCATTCCCATTTTCCGTAAGCGACAAAACGAGTGCCGCGCGAAAACCTTTCCTTGTAATAATTTATAACGCGGAACGCCTGTTTGCCAGACACAAACCACCAGATGACGACCGGCTTGCGCGTCCGTTCGGCATCGCCCGCCGTTATCTCGAAAATAAAAAGTTTCGGTGCTTTGGGCGAGCGATTTTTGCCGACTTGAAAACCGCCCGACACACGCGCGAAAAGTTCCAGCGAGGCTTCCAAACCGTCGTAAATTTCGTCAATCTGAATCAAATGCGAGCGGTCTTCATAACGCATCGGCAAATAATTTAATAAGTCTTCAACCACCGCTTCTGATGCGTCAGTTTTATCGGCAATTCCCGCAACGGCAAGCGCGAGTTTGCGCGACGCGGCTTTCGCCAAATTTATCGCTTCGTTTTCGTGCAGCTCGATAATCGGAGTTTGCAGGGAAATTTTCATAACTATAGGACTTTCATTGTTGCAGAAGCCCGCACGAAGTAAAGGCGCAAATCACACTTACTGCGTGCGTGTTTCCGCATCTTTGAGAAAGTCTTAAACTAATAATTGAGCGAATTGAAATCTGTCTTTCGGCTGATTGATATTCTTTCATCGTTTTCCGATGTCGCGCCGAAACTGCATTCCGTCAAAAGAAATTTTTTCGACCGCGTTGTAAGCGCGTTTTAATGCTTCCTTCAAATCATTTCCGAAAGCGGTCACGCCTAAAACTCTGCCGCCCGCCGTGACAAATTCGCCGTCCTCATTTTTCGCCGTTCCCGAATGAAAAACGAAAATATTTTTGTCGGATTTTACTTTGTCCAAACCTTTAATGTCATTGCCGATTTTCGGTTTAGACGGATAATTTTCGGCGGCTAAAATGACGCACGCCGAACTTCCCAGTTTCCATTTGAGTTCGATTTTATCGAGCCTCTCGGTCAAAGTTGCTTCGCAGATTTCGGTTAAATCAGTTTCCAATCTGACTAAAATGCTCTGCGTTTCCGGGTCACCGAATCGAACATTATATTCTAAAACTTTCGCGCCCGCGCTAGTCATCATCAAACCCAAAAATAAAATTCCGCGAAACGCAAAATTTTCCTTTCGCGCGCCCGCCAGAGTCGGTTTGATAATTTTCTCGACGATTTCTTTTGTTTCTTCCGGCGAAAGCAGCGCGTCGTCGCAAATCGTTCCCATTCCGCCGGTGTTCGCGCCTTTGTCGTTTTCGTAAATCCGTTTGTGGTCGCGCACCGGCGGCATCAGCGCGAAATTCGTGCCGTCGGCAAACATCAACAGCGAAACTTCCCTGCCAAATAAACATTCTTCCAAGACGATTTTTTCGACCGCCGTTTTTCCGACCAAATTTTCAAGTTCGTCAATCGCTGCGGCGGCTTCCGTTTTGTTGGCGGCAACCACCACGCCTTTTCCCGCCGCCAAACCGTCCGCTTTGACGACGACGGGCGCGTTTTCATCGCCGAATTTTCCGCCGCGCAAAAGCTTTTTCGCTTCTTCGATTGAATTCGCGGTTTCGTAAAAAGCGGTCGGGATTTCGTGACGCGCCATAAAATCTTTGGCGAAAGATTTGCTGGCTTCGAGTTGCGCCGCCTGTTGGTTCGCGCCGATAATTTTCAAGCCGCGCTTTTCAAATTCGTCAGCGATTCCCAACGCCAGAGCCGTTTCTCCGCCGACAAAAGTTAAATCTATTTTTTCTTCGGCGGCGAAATCGGCGAGCGATTCGATGTCGGTCGGTTTGATTTTTATAACGTCGGCGATGTCCGCAATTCCGGCGTTGCCGTCGGCGCAGTAAATTTTTTTTACCTTTTCGCTCCGTTTAAAACTATGGCAAATGGCGTGTTCGCGCCCGCCCGAACCGATGACTAAAATTTTCATAACCTTTTTTCTTTGCTTGACACTATCGAAAGATAGTTATAATTTCAAAATCTAGCCTTATATAATTTCGGTTCATTTTGAAAAATTACCTGGAATTTGAATTGTCATGATTTTTTAATAAATTCATTGCCTTTTTTCAAACAATCTCCTCAATGCCTCGTAATTTTTCGGTTGAATTTATTAATAATTCCGATTAACCGAATGGAATTTATGAAAACTACACAATAACAAGGGAAGGTAAAGGGAGAATGCCACAGTCGGATAATCTGCACGAGTTTAATCAAAAAACTTTCGCCAAACAAATTCAGTTTGAAGATACCGAAATCGTCTGCATTGATTGCGGAGAAAATTTCGTCTGGTCTGCGGGCGAACAGCTTTTTTATCACGATAAGGGTTTGCAAAATCCGCCGAAACGCTGCAAATCCTGCAAGCAGGCAAAGAACGAACGCCTGACGGCGATTGCCAACGCCCAAGCCGCAGGCATCAAACAGCGCGTCGAAGTCGCGGTGCGGTGCGCCAAGTGCGACGGTTATACGACCGTCCCGTTTTATCCTTCGCAGGGTCGCCCCGTTTATTGCCGCTCGTGCTTTCTGGCGATGAATCCCGGCTTAATCGAAAACGGTAAATAATGGAAAATGGAAAATATTCGGTTAAAAATCACAACGATAATTTACTCGCATTTTATTTTGCATTTTCCATTTCCTTAAACCTCATCCTCCGACGTGAACATTCGGGCGCAGTTCGGGATCTTCTTCCGCCTGCCGCAGAATTTCTCTGGTGACGGGCGCGGTGTCGCCTTCGCCGAATAAAATATAACGCGCCAAGTAAATTAACGGATTGCCTTCGCTCCAACCGAAATAGACGTGCGGAATTTTTCCGGTCGTGTCGCGCAAATTTAGAAGCAGTGCCGCAATTGCATTAGGAACTGCCGGAGCGGAAGTCCGCAAAATCCGGTAGCCTTCGATTTCAGCACCGTGAATTTTCAACTTACCTTTAAACTCGGAAGCGTCGCCCGGCGTTATCTCGTAAAAAAGAATCGGGTCGCTCGACGGAATATGATTATCAACCCGTTTTTCGTGTTCTTTAAAACGATATTCTTCGACATCGCCGGTTTCGCGGCGGTTGGTCACAATCCGAATCTCGCCTTCCGCCAATTCGTTGATAAATTCCTTGGCTTTATCGTCAAATTCGATTTTATCAATTCTAAGTTCGGTGGTTCGCATTGCCCTTGAAATAAATGAGGCGACGATAATGCCTAAAATAAATAATGAAGCGATTTTAATCCCGTCCGGGCGTTCGATAACATTGAGTATTGTCGTATAAACAAATACTATCGAGATGACGGCGAAACCATACATCCAATTGCTCTTACGCTTTTTAGCGGATAGTGCCACGGCAATCGCCGCCGAACTCATCAAGACCAAAACTCCGGTCGCATACGCGCCGCCTTGCGCGTCCACGTCGGCTTCAAAAACAACTGTGACGGCAAAACAAATCGCCGTGAAAACCATCACCAGCGGGCGTGTCGCTCGCGCCCAATCGGGTGCCATTCCGTAACGCGGCAGATAACGCGGAACGATATTTAAAAGTCCAGCCATTGCCGACGCGCCTGCAAACCACAAAATGAAAATCGTGCTGATGTCGTAAATCGTACCGAAAATACTTCCGATGGTTTGTCCGAAAACCTGCCCAAAATTTTCGTGCGCGATATATGCCAGAGCGCGCCCGTTGGCTTTTCCTTTTTCCATTCCGCACGAGCAAAATTCCGGTAAATCTTTCAGCAGGCGTTCGTCATCACACGCTATCTTTGGACAAAATTCTCTTTGGGGAATCAAAACGCTGGTCATAAAACTGCTGGAAATAAGCATAAAGCTCATTATCAAAGCGGCGGTTGCCAGAAGTTTTCGCGTATTGCCGATGCGGTTCGGACTTTTTATCAAAGGCATCACGGCGACACCAGTTTCAAATCCCGACAGACCGAGCGCGAGTTTCGGAAAAAGCAGCAGCGCGAAACCGATTAACAGGAAAATATTTCCGCCCGTGTTTTTGTAGGAAAAAAGCGCGGTCTTCCAATTCGACAAAAGCGTCGGATGGGTGAAAACTTCATAGAGTCCGAAGATGACGACGATGACGTTTAAAAACAGATAGACGGCAACCAAAACCACCGCGATGCTGATAGCTTCCTTAAAACCTTTGAGAAAAACCGCGCCGAGCAAAGTAATTAATCCCAGAGTCACATAGACCGGATGATTTAAAAATGGCAGATGAGCATGAACAAACGGGTTTTCGAGAACGTGCGCGGTCGCGTCGGCGGCGGACAGAGTAATCGTGATGACAAAATCGGTTGCGACAAAGCCCAGCAAAACCAACACGAAAAGTTTGCCCTTCCAACGCGAAAACAGGGCTTCGAGCATCGCAATCGAACCTTCGCCGTGCGGGCTTTCCGCCGCTACGCGATTGTAAATCGGAAGCGCGCCCAAAAGCGTCAGCAGCAACAGCACCAACGTGGCAACCGGCGACAAAGCACCGGCGGCGATAAACGCAATACCCGGCTGATAGCCGAGTGTCGAGAAATAATCGAGTCCGGTGAGACACATTACCTTCCACCAGGGATGCTGATGATGTTTTTTTTCCTTCTCGAAAGGTCCTTCTATTTCGTTCGCGCCTTCGTAGAGCCAGCGTCTGATTCCTTTGTCGGTTATTCCGTGCTTTGATTGCATACCAAATATGAAAAGACCGCCGGACGACAAAACATCTGCGGTCTTTTATTTTTTAGAACAATTTATAAATTATGATTGACACAAAATCGAAGGTCGATTTTCCCTTTATTTTATTATCTATCAATCAATAAATTTTACGCTTATTAGATTTTTGGTCAAGCTGACAAAACAGGATGCAGATTGGTTGAATTAACCCGAAAAATTTAAAAGGGCAACGTCTCCCACTCCGTCGCCCCTAGGTCACAAGTCCTCACCCCTCGTGACCAGAATGTTCACCGGGGAGGTGAACA
>JBPCRW010000230.1:0-4927 GCA_050996405.1 Pyrinomonadaceae bacterium
ACGCCTACGACGCGAAAGGCGACAGAGTTCGTTCCGTCGCCGCTTACAAACGCGCCGAAAATCTCGGCGATAATTATGACGAAGCGCAAGCGGCGGTCAAAAAATATCTGGCGACTCCGTTTGACCCGAAGGAAAAACAGACGACCGCCGTTAAGTAATTTTCGCTGAACAAACTTAAAAATCGCCGATGCGAATGAAATCAAAATGCTCGATTTCATTCGCATATTTCGTGTCCGCCGAAAATTCTGTTATAACCGATAAATCAAAATTCTAATTTCCCTTTTAAAATTAAAATGAAACGATTTCTTTTTACAGCCGTTGCCGTTTTCTGTTTTATACAATTTGTTTCCGCGCAGATTCCAGTGAACACTTTAGTTCAAATCGTTAAAGCCGAAGACGAACGCCGCTGGGATTCGACGCTTGAAAACCTGCTGAAAAATCCTGAAACGAAAATTCGCGCCCGTGCCGCGCTTGCCGCCGGACGCATCGGCGACGAAAATTCAATTCCCGCGCTTGTTAATCTTTTGAAAGATAATTCAATCGAAGTTCAAACGACGGCGATGTTCGCGCTCGGCGAAATCGAATCGCCGAAAGCCTCAAATGCGATTTTGGAAATTTTAAAAGCTGCGGGAAATGCCGATTCGCTTCGCGCCCGCGCAATCGAAGCGGCTGGAAAAATCGCGGCGGCGAATCCGAAAGACGCGCTTGCGCCCGAACTCGGAAAGGCGATTATTTCAAATTTAAATTCCGAACTCGGCAAAAGCGCATCGCCGGATTACGAAACGATTTTGCTCGGCGAAACGGCGGTTCTGCGCGCTCGACCGGAAGGCGGCGAGCGCGTAATGATAAAACTTTTAAACCAACCAAATGCCCGAATCCGCGCCGACGCGCTGAATACTTTAGCCAGACTACGTTCAAAAAACGCCAATGACAAAGCGCGTGAGCTTCTGCAAAAAGATTCCGACCCGATTGTCCGCGCCAACGCCGCTAGAATGCTCGGAGTCGGCGAAGATAAATCGGCGGTGGATTTATTGCTCAACGCCGCGCTCAAAGATTCGGATTCGCGCGTCCGCGTTTCAGCGATTCGCAGTTTGGGAAGTTTGAAAGATGCAAAAGTTGCGGACGCGCTTTTGCAAAGAGCGGAAAAACTTTTGGCGGATTATAAAAAATCAAAATTCGCCGAACCCGTCGAGAAAAATGAATTGCTTGAAATCGCCACAACTCTAGGCAGAATTTTACCAAATACAAATAATCAAAATGCAATTGATTTTCTGACTAAATTTGACGAATACGATAAATATCAATCGCCCGAAACTGAAATTGCATTTGCGCGAATCGCGCCTGCAAAGTTCTTTGAATTTCAGAGAACTAAGGAAAAGACAGCAAGAATAAAATGGCAAGCTGTAAATGCAATGACGGCGGGGATAGGTGAATTGGCAGTAGTACAGAATAGTTATAAACCAAAATCCCCTAATGAAAATCCACTAGCTCAATTGCCAACTTACATATGGCAGCAGTTATCTGCCAATCGCGCCGAAGACAAAACCCTTTCCGATGCTCTAACCGCTTATGCTGCATTCAAACCAGATTATTTGAGTGAAAGTTTGCGCGATGCTTTACAACATAAAGATGCGATTGTTCGCGCAGCCGTCGCGGGAATTTTGGCTGAACAGCCTGCAACAAAAGAAAACGTCGAAGCCCTAAAAACCGCTTTCACAAAATCGCTTTTGACCGATAAACAATACAACGACGCGCAGCTTGCGATTTTGGACGCGCTTTTCAAACTCGATAAAAAAGAAGCCGTGCCGAGTTTGATTATGGCGACGAACTCGAAAGATTATCTCGTTCGCAAAAAGGCTTTTGATTATTTGAAGGACGAAAGTTTTAAGGATTCGGATTTGGTAAAAATCACGCTCGAAAAATTTATCGCGCAGAAAAAAAATCAAGTTTTGCCTTTTAGCGGCGGCTCTAAACTCGGCGTGATTTTAAATTCAAACGTCGATTATGTCCGCGCCGTGTCGCGCAAAAACGGAACTGTCAAAGCGATTCTTACAACCACGAAAGGCAATTTTACAATTGATTTAACGCCCGAAGACGCGCCGCTGACGGTTGATAATTTTATCAAACTGGCGCGGGCGAATTATTTTAATGGCATTGCGGTGCATCGCGTCGTGCCGAACTTCGTGATGCAGGACGGCGACCCGCGCGGCGACGGAAACGGCGGACCCGGTTGGGAAATCCGCGACGAAATAAATATGATTCCGTATGAACGCGGCGCGGTCGGGATGGCTCTGTCGGGCAAAGACACGGGCGGCTCGCAATGGTTCGTCACTCACTCGCCGCAGCCGCATCTGGACGGCGGCTACACGGTTTTCGGAAAAGTGAACGAAACGGATATGAAAATCGTAGATACAATTGCGCGCGGCGATAAAATTTTGCGCGTGAAAATTGTGGAAACGGCTTTAACGCGAAGGCGCGAAGGCACAGGGACGCGACGAAAGAAAAATTAAGTAGCTGAATATTTCATTCCTGTCGCCGATGTAATTTGCGACTAATAAAATTATGGAAAATCTGGAACTTGAGCAAAAACGAAATCTTTTCGGAGTGTCGCGCGAGGCGAGAAAACAGGTCGAAATTGAAGAAAGTCTGGAAAATCTTTCGCGTTATCTGGACGATTGGATAAAAATTCCGGTCGTCGGCTGGCGTTTCGGGCTGGACGCGATTATCGGTTTAGTTCCGAGCGTTGGCGACACGCTGACTTCGCTGGCTTCGTTTTATATTTTGTTCGCGGGTGTGCGCTACGGCGTGCCGAAAATTACTTTACTGCGAATGGCTTTTAATATCGGTTTGGATTATCTGGTCGGCTCGATTCCGATTATCGGCGACGCTTTCGATTTTGTCTGGAAATCGAATAAAAAGAATATGAATCTGATTCGGACGCGCGCGACCGGAAAAGACCAAGGCACAACGAGCGATTATATTTTCGTGTTTGCGATTATCGGCGTTCTGACTGCAATTTTAATCGGCTCGATTTTATTGAGTTTGTTCATTCTAGGAACGGTTTTCAAAGGCTTGTGGAATTCGTTTAATTTTTAATTTATGACGACTTATAAACAGATTTTTGAAAATAATCGGCGTTGGATGAAAGAGAAAACGAAGAATTCGCCCGATTATTTTACGAAGCTGGCAAAAGACCAGAATCCGAATTTTTTGTATATCGGATGTTCGGACAGCCGCGTTTCGGCAAGCGACATTATGGGCGTTGACGCGGGCGAAGTTTTTGTTCATCGCAATATCGCCAATCTCGTCATCTCGATTGATATGAACGCGATGACGGTTATCAATTACGCCGTCGAACATCTCGGCGTAAAAGAAATAATCGTTTGCGGTCATTACAATTGCGGCGGCGTGAAAGCAGCGATGCAGGCGAAAGATTTAGCCGGTTTGAACGGCTGGCTGCGAAATATCCGTGATGTTTTCCGCCTGCACAAAGATGAATTGATGAAAATCAAAGATGAGGAAAAACGCTACAAACGACTGGTCGAATTAAATGTTTATGAACAATGCCGCAACGTCATTAAAACCGCCGCCGTGCAGAAAAGTTTTGTGGAAAACGGCTATCCGATTGTTCACGGATGGGTGTTCGATTTGCACACCGGATTGATTAAAGATTTAAAAATTGATTTCGAGCGCGTTCTGCGCGACATACAGGAAATTTATAATCTGACCGATAAGCCTTTGATTGAAAGTATAAGACAAAAAGGATAGCCACAAAAAAACACAAAATTCTCAAAAGAGTTTTTTAAAAAAGGAAAAGGACGAGGTGAAATATTTATTTTTTCACTACGTCCTTTTTGTGTTTTATGTGTCTTTTTGTGGCTATTTTATTCTAAGGTATTCGGATTTGCCGCCATCGTTTTGCCTTGACTAACCGCTTTGCGAACGCCTTCGCCGTAAGCCGGGTCAGCCTTTGTGAAATGTTCGATTTGACGGTCAATAATAAATTGCGGAACGTCCTTCATGCCAGCCGCGATGTTGTCGAAAAGCTGCTGCTTTTGCGAATCGCTCATCAGACGAAAAAGTTTTCCGGGCTGCGTGTAATCGTCGTTGCCCCGGCGATGGTCGTAACGGGTCGCATCGCCCGAAATTTTGAGCGGCGGTTCGGCAGCCGATTTATCTTCCTTCGGACCGTTGAAGGAATTCGGTTCGTAATTTAATCTGCCGCCGTGATTGCCGTCCGTCCGCATAAATCCGTCGCGTTGATAATTGTGAACTTCCGTTAGCGGGCGATTGACGGAAATTTGCTCGTGATTGACACCAAGACGATAACGCGCCGCGTCCGCATAGGCAAAGATGCGCGATTGCAGCATTTTGTCGGGCGAATGTCCGATGCCCGGAACGATATTCGACGGCGCAAAACTCGATTGTTCGATGTCCGCGAAATAATTTTCAGGGTTGCGATTAAGTTCGATTTCGCCGACTTCGATAAGCGGAAAATCTTTGTGATACCAGACTTTTGTTAAATCAAACGGGTTGAATTCCTGTTTGTCGGCATCTTCTTCGTTCATAACCTGAATAAAGAATTTCCATTTCGGGAAATTTCCCGCTTGAATCGCGTCGAAAAGGTCGCGCTGATGCGTTTCGCGGTCTTCGCCAATTAATTCAGAACCTTCGGCGTTCGTGTAATTTTCAATTCCCTGCATCGAACGAAAATGAAATTTTACCCAAAAACGTTCGTTGTCGGCGTTGATAAAACTGTAGGTGTGCGAGCCGAAGCCGTGCATCGTGCGAAACGATTTCGGCAAGCCTCTGTCAGAAAATAAAATCGTAACTTGGTGCAGAGATTCGGGCGACAGAGACCAGAAATCCCACATCGCCGTCGCGCTTCTGATGTTGGTTTTCGGGTCGCGTTTTTGCGTGTGAATAA
>JBPCRW010000270.1:0-7632 GCA_050996405.1 Pyrinomonadaceae bacterium
ACCAGATTGACGGTTTTATTTCCACACGCGAGCAGTGAAAGCAAATCGCGCGAAAGGGAAGTATACGGGTCAGAACCGCCTGCGTCAGCGGGCGGGTCGCCTGCCCGGAAACCCGCTTGCTGACGCAGGCGGTTCTGACCTGTTGAAAGTTTATGTTTAAACGAGAAAACAAAATGAACGGAAATTCGGATTCGATTGTCCGGCTTGAAAAAGTCACGAAAAATTACGGCGCGGCGCGTGCGGTGTTCGCTCTCGACGAAGTTGATTTGAAAATCGGGCGCGGCGAGCGCGTCGCCGTCACTGGTCCTTCGGGTTCGGGTAAATCCACTTTGTTGAATTTGCTTTGCGGGCTTGACGAGCCGACGGCGGGAAACGTTATTTTTAACGGAATAAAGTTTTCAAAATTGAGCGATAACGAACGCACTTGTTTGCGGCGCGAAAAAATCGGAATGATTTTTCAGACGTTTAATTTGCTGCCGACCTTGAACGCTCTGGAAAATGTTTCGCTGCCTTTGCGTCTGCAAGGCGAAACTCGACGCGCGGCGGATGAAAGAGCGACGGAGATGCTTGAGCGCGTCGGATTGCGAGAGCGCGTTTCGCATCGTCCAGATGAAATGTCCGGCGGCGAAAGGCAGCGCGTCGCCATCGCGCGGGCTTTGATTTTCAATCCGCTGCTGCTGCTCGCGGATGAACCGACCGGAAATCTGGATTCGCAAACGGGCGAAGATATTCTGGATTTGCTCGACAATCTTCATCGAGAATTTAACACGACGATAATTCTCGTGACGCACAACACACTTGCGGCGGCGCATTGCGAAAGACAAATCACTTTGCGCGACGGTCATATCGTCAAAGATGAATCGGCGCGAGAGATTTTATCAAGCGTCCTAGTGGAGAAAATATAAATGTTCGGCGCGTTAATGCTAATAACATTTCGGCAGTGGCGGCGGCACAAACTGCGGCTGGGTTTGACGATTTCGGGAATCGTTTTAGGCGTGGCGGTTTTCTTCGCCGTTCAGACGGCAAACGCGACGCTCGTTGATTCGCTGCACGCGACCATCGAAAAACTGGCGGGCAAAGCCACTCTGCAAATCGTCGGCGGCGAAGCGGGTTTTTCGCAAAATATCCTGCAAAAAGTCCGCGACACGCCCGGAGTCGAAATCGCCGAGCCGGTCACGGAAGCGATTGTTTCCACGTCTCTGCCGGGCGGAGAAAAACTGCTCGTTTTGGGTTTGGATACGTCGAGCGATTTGACGCTCTACGACGAGATGTTTGAAGAATCGGGCATCGACGTAAAAAATCCGATGGCTTTCGCGTCACGCGCCGATTCGATTGCCGTCACGCGCTCGCTCGCTTCGCGTTTTGGACTAAAAGAAAACGACAAAATAACGCTCGACACGCAGGCGGGCGCGCAGACTTTTACGATTCGCGGCTTTTTTAAAACCGCCGGAGCGGGCGCGGTTTTTGACGGCAATGTCGCCGTGCTGGATATTTCGTCGGCGCAGGCGGCGTTCAATCGCGGGCAGAACATAGACCGCATAGATATTATGGTCGCGCCGAACGAGACGGTTGAAAACGCGCGGCAAACTCTGCGTTCCGAGTTGCCCGCCGGAATCGAAGTGGTTCGTCCCGATTTGCGCGGGCAAAGCATCGAAAACGCCGTCACCTCGATGCATTTAATCCTGACGATGATGAGTTTTTTAGCGTTGTCCATCGGAGTTTTTATTATTTTCAACTCGTTCAGCGTCAGTCTCAATCAACGCTGGAAGGAAATCGGTATTCTGCGCTCGCTCGGCGCGGAGCGTGGGAATATTCAAAAAATGTTTCTCGGCGAAGCGGTGTTGATAGGTTTGATTGGTTCGGCTCTCGGCGTTCTGGTCGGTTTTTATCTGGCGCAAATTGCAGGGAAAATTATGGGCACTATTTCCGTCTCGGTCTATGGCTACGCCGCTTCGCCGCAGCAAACGGAATTTAATTTTTTGTATGCTGCATTGGCTTTCGGCATCGGCGTAGTCGCATCGTTAATTGCCGCCTGGTTGCCTGCCCGCGCCGCTTCCAGACTCAATCCAGTTTTGGCTTTGTCCAATGTTGAAAATCGCCAGCGCGAAGTGAGAACGGGCGCGGCGCGTTTTTTAATGGGATTGACATTGATTATCGCGGGGCTGGCTTTAACGCGATTTACAACGCCGCGCGTGGAATCCGCCAGCCAATTCTGGTATTCCTTTTTGGTCTTGTCGGGAATGGTTTTGCTGCTGCCCAAATTTATCGAATGGGGCGCGCGGATTTTGCGACCTCTGATGGAATTTTTTTTCGGAGTCGAAGGCTTGATAGCGGTTGAAACAATGGCTCAATCTCCGCGCCGGACTTCTGCCACCGTCGGCGCGTTGATGGTCGGTTTGATGCTGGTTTTTTCCATCGGAGCTTTAATTCAAAGTCAGAAAGCCGCGCTTAATCGCTCGCTGGATAAATCATTCAACGCGGATTTACTGGTTACTTCTTCGGAGCAGCTTCACTCGCGGACATATCATTTTAGCGAAGCGACCGTGAATCAAATCGCCGCTTTGCCCGGAGTCGAACGCGCCGACGAAATGCGAACGACATCGGTAAATTACGGCGGCGAGGAAGTCGCCGTTTTAGCGCACGATATGGACGCATATTTCGCTATGTCGCCGGATTTGCTGGACGAAGGCGATGCAAAACGCGCCCGCGAATTGACTTCGCGCGGCGAAGGCGTTCTGGTTTCAAATAATTTTGCTCTGCGCTGGAATTTGGGTTTGGGCGACACGCTCAAACTCGAAACGCCGAACGGAACGCTCGCTCTGCCGGTTGTCGGCTTGCTCGAATATTACCGTTCGGAAAAGGGAACGATTTTTCTCGACCGGCAGATTTATAAAAAATACTGGGACGACGACAATGTTGATTATATTTTAATCAAATTGGAAAACGGCGTGAACCGCGCGGCTTTCAAAAACAGTATTTACGCCGCGTTATCGGGCGAGCAAAAAGCGTTCGTTTATACCCACGAAGAATATAAACAATGGGTTACGCGCTTGATTGACCAGTTTTTCACTTTAACTTATTTGCAAATGGTCATCGCCGTCGTCGTCGGGGCGTTGGGACTAATGAACACAATGATAGTTTCGGTTGCCGAGCGAAAACGGGAAATCGGAGTTTTTCGCGCCGTCGGCGGCTTCCGCTGGCAAGTCGGCAAAATGATTCTGCTCGAAGCGATTTCAATTTCCCTAATCGGTATGACGACGGGCTTTTTAGCGGGAATGCTGAACGCCTATTTTATGATTCACACTGCCGCGAAAGTTATCGCCGGATTCAATCTGCCGTTTAGATTTCCGTTGATAATGGTTTTAATTGCGATTCCGGTGGTGATTATTATCGCGCTGCTTTCCGCGTGGCTTCCGGCGCGACGCGCGGCGCGTTTGCCTGTGATTGATGCCATCGGCTACGAGTGATTCGAGCAGGAAATCCGCTTCAGAAAGGGTTGTTATAAAGTTTAGAAATTTTTCTGTTTTGGAGATTCGAGATGTTTGGCGCATTTGATTTTATTGATTATTGGAGGGCAGTCTATGAGAAAGTCAATTATTTCTGCCCGCAATGCCGGCAAACGCGCGTTTTTACCAGACGCGGCACAAATCATTGGCATCAGTTTAGTTTGAGCGTTGCCACTTTTGGTTTATGGCTTCCCGCTTGGGCGTTTATCGCAATCAGAAACAGCAGCCGACCTTTCACCTGTTCAATTTGCAAATATACCGATTATGGTCGGATTTTGGCAATGTCTAATTCTTATCAACAAAGATGAATAACGCCATAATTTCACTACTTTGTTTTAGCGCGGTATCAGATTTCGGGCTTGGTTTAATTTCGGAGGTGAAAAATGTTCGGATTGATGCCTTATGAATAACTGCTTTGACAACATCAGCGCAAATCGCCGATTGGTTGAAAGCTATTTTGTATTCAACCAATGATAAAGTAAATGTAAAGATGGCAAATAATCGTTTCGCTAAGGTCAATAAAAACTATGGAAATAAATATGGAATCACCGAACGCAGTCGCAACGCGCCAGCCGTTTTATAAAGTTTTATATTTTCAGGTTTTGGCGGCGATTATTCTCGGCGTGCTGGTCGGGTTTTTGTTTCCCGATTTCGGCGCGTCGCTCAAACCGCTCGGTGACGCTTTTATCAAACTCGTCAAAATGGTCATCGCGCCGATTATTTTTTTGACGGTCGTCACGGGCATCGCGGGCATCGGCGATATAAAAAAACTCGGTCGCGTCGGCATCAAAACGCTGCTTTATTTTGAAGTCGTCTCGACGCTTTCGCTGTTTATCGGTCTGGCGGTTGTCAAAATTGCCCAGCCGGGCGCGGGCGTGAACGCCGACGCTTCGACGCTCGATGCGAAAGCCGTCGAACAATACACGCACGCGGCGCAGACCGGCGGCGGAGTCTGGGATTTCCTGCTGCATATTATTCCCGACACGGTTTTCGGCGCATTTTCAAACGGCGAGATTTTGCAGGTTTTATTTTTCTCGATTTTTTTCGGCATTGCGCTGGTCAAATTGGGCGAGCGCGGCGCGCCTTTAACCAAAGCTCTCGATTCGATTAGCAAAGTTTTTTTCGGCATCATCGCGCTGATTATGCGCTTTGCGCCCGTCGGCGCATTCGGCGCGATGGCTTTTACGGTCGGCAAATACGGCATCGGAACTCTAAGGTCGCTTGCCGAAGTGATGCTCTGCGTTTATTTGACCTGCGCGCTGTTTATAATTTTCGTTCTCGGCGCGATTGCGCGGCTCGCCGGATTTTCGATTTTTAAATTCATCCGCTATATCAAAGACGAAATTTTAATCGTCGTCGGAACTTCTTCGAGCGAATCGGTTTTGCCGCGTCTGATGACGAAACTCGAACGGCTGGGCTGCTCGAAATCCGTTGTCGGGCTGGTCGTTCCGGCGGGTTATTCTTTTAATCTGGACGGAACTTCGATTTATCTGACGATTGCGGCGATTTTTATCGCGCAGGCGACGAACACGCCTTTGACTTTCGGTCAGGAATTGACGGTTCTGGTCGTTTTAATGCTCACTTCAAAAGGCGCGGCGACGGTCACGGGCGGCGGATTTATAACTTTGGCGGCGACGCTTTCGAGTCTCGGAACAATTCCGGTCGCAGGGATAGCTCTGCTTTTGGGAATTGACCGTTTTATGTCCGAAGCGCGTTCATTTACCAACCTAATCGGCAATGGCGTGGCGACGGTCGTCGTCGCCAAATGGGAAGGCGAATTTGACCACGCGCAAGCCGATGCCGTTTTAAACGGAAATTTGCCAGCCGCCGCCGGATTATTTGAAGCCGGAATCGGTTCGGCTGGCTGACAACAGAAAACTCGCCCGCCTTTTTAGATTGTTAATTTAAAACCGTCTTGAATTTTAAATCGTCTTGCCTTTTCGCGGCAATAACTTCCCTGTTTCCGCTTATCCCGAACCGGCGTTGTTGTATAATTTTGCTTCTCCGATATACTGGGGTGCTGAAGTTTTTCCTGGAATAATTACAGCTTTTAGCTCTGCTTTAGAGAAATTCCTTTGGAAATCGAAAAAAATGAAAAAACTATTAGTCGGCTTCGTTTTGTTATTTTCGCAATTAAATCTGATGGCGCAAACCGCGAAAAATTATATTCAATACGTCAACCCTTTAATCGGAACGCAGAGAATGGGACACACTTTTCCGGGCGCGACCGTCCCGTTCGGCGCGGTTCAGCTTTCGCCCGATACGGACGAACAGCCTTATTTAATCAACGGAAAATATAATCCCGAAACGTATAAATACTGCGCCGGTTACCAGTATGACGATAAAACTATTGTCGGATTTTCGCACACGCATTTTAGCGGCACCGGACATTCTGATTTGGGCGATTTTTTGATTATGCCGACGGTCGGCGAACTGCAATTAGAGCCTGGGGACAAAAATAATCCGAAAAGCGGGTTTCGTTCGGCTTTCTCGCATTCGACGGAAGTTGCCGAAGCGGATTATTACAAAGTCAAACTTGATGACGATAATATTCTGGCGGAACTAACTACGACAACCCGCGTCGGTTTTCATCAATACACTTTTCCCGCATCCGACAACGCGCATATTATTCTCGATTTAATGCACGGCATTTATAATTACGAGGGAAAAAATGTCTGGATTTTTGTGCGTGTCGAAAACGACCATACGATTACGGGCTACCGGCAAACAAACGGCTGGGCGCGAACCAGAACGGTTTATTTTGCGATGGAATTTTCCAAGCCTTTTACGAGCTACGGCTTCAAAGATTTCAAGCCGTCGCCCTATAAAGGTTTCTGGCGAAAGTTTGACCAGACGAAAAATTTTCCCGAAATGGCGGGCGAGCAGATTCGCGCTCACTTTGATTTTAAAACCGCGAAAGATGAAAAGATAAAAATAAAATTTGCTCTCTCGCCCGTTTCAACCGAAGGCGCGATGAATAATTTAAAAATTGAAACGCCCGATTGGGATTTTGAAAAAGTCAAAAAAGCCGGACAGGATTTGTGGAATAAAGAACTTGGAAAAATCGCCGTCACCACAGAAAATAAAGACGATTTAATAAATTTTTACACGGCGATGTATCACGCTTTTATCAGCCCGACGGTTTATATGGACGCAGACGGAAATTATAAAGGCTTAGACCAAAATGTTCATCAAGCGAAAGGTTTTACCAATTACACGACATTTTCGCTCTGGGACACTTTTCGCGCCTTGCACCCGTTTTTCAATATTATTCAGCCGCAAAGAAACCGCGATATGATTCAATCAATGTTCGCGCATTATGACCAGAGCGCGGAAAAAATGCTGCCCGTCTGGTCGCATTACGCCAACGAAAATTGGTGTATGATTGGTTACCATTCGGTTTCGGTGATTTCCGACGCGATTGTCAAAGGCAACGTCGAAGGCATTGACGCGAAACACGCGCTCGATGCAATGGTCACAACAGCACATCACGCAAATTACGACGGCTTGGAGTTTTATATGAAACTCGGCTACGTGCCGGAAGATAAAAATTCTTCGTCCGTCTCGAAAACTTTGGAATATTCTTATGACGATTGGGCAATCGCGCAGGCGGCGAAAAAATTAAATCGCGCGGACATTTACAACGAATTTTTAAAGCGTTCGGAGAACTGGAAAAATGTTTATGACGCTTCGACAGGTTTTATGCGCCCGAAAATGAGCGACGGAAAATTTGCCGAAAAATTCGACCCGTTAAAGACCGAAGGGCAGGGGTTTATCGAAGGAAATTCGTGGAATTACAGTTTATACGTTCCGCATAATCCCGAAAAAATGATTGAAATGATGGGCGGCAAACAAAAATTCGCGGCGCGTTTAGATGAACTTTTTACGATGCATTTGCCCGACTCGTTTTTCGCCGACACCGAAGACATTACGCGCGAAGGCATCATCGGCGGCTACGTTCACGGCAACGAGCCTTCGCATCACGTCGCGTATCTTTATAACTGGACGGACGCGCCGTATAAAACACAGGAAAAAGTGCGAATGATTTTGAAAAATCAATATCATCCAACGCCGAACGGTTTAGGCGGCAACGATGATTGCGGGCAAATGTCGGCGTGGTTTCTCT
>JBPCRW010000290.1:0-28309 GCA_050996405.1 Pyrinomonadaceae bacterium
AGTCGTTGCACAAATAGCGTTGTTTGCCGTTATTGGTTTTGCCATTGCGGACAAGATTTTCGCTTTGACAATGACAACATTTTAGTTTGACCATAAAGAGAGTCTATCTTCTCTCTCTTTATTGAGCTACTACCAATTTATGAACTCTAAAAATTCTTTTGAAACATCTTTATCGGCACTCGAAAAAATAGTTCGCAAACTCGAAGAAGGCGATTTGACGCTCGAAGAAAGTCTGAAACTTTTTGAAGACGGCGTGCGCCTGTCGCGCGAATGCCAGGAGCGGCTGGGTCAAGCCGAACGCCGCATCGAAATTCTGCTGAAGGATGAAGACGGAAATCCGGTTTTGCAGGCAATCGAGAAAAACGATTTGCTTGCGGAAGCGCGCGAACCGAAAATCAAGCGGCGGATCATTTTTGATGATGAAGATAAAGACGAATCGCCTTTCTGAGATTTGTTTTCCGCCGCCGGTCTCTCAAAATTGATTTAATGCGGTTCTGAAATAATTAAAAAAGCGTTGTCAAAATTCATAGAATTTTGACAACGCTTTTCGGTTGAAAATTAAAGTTTCGACTTTTATCTCGTCACTTATTTTTTCTTTGCCGGAGCAGCCTTTTTAGCTGGAGCGGCTTTCTTGGCTGGCGCAGCTTTTTTTGCAGGCGCAGCTTTCTTCGCCGGAGCAGCGGCTTTCTTTGCCGGAGCGGCAGCTTTCTTGGCTGGTGCTTTTGTCGCCGCTTTAGGTTTAGCGGCAGTTTTTGGTTTTGCTGTTGGCATTAATTTCTCCTTTACTTTGTGTTTGAATTAGATTTAAAACAACACAACATTTTGTTGATAGGTTGTTTCGACTTACCAATATGTTGTGCAATTAGATTCGTAACAATATTACAAATCTACGGAAAAGTTTTAGCTGAATAATCCGTTTGTGTCAAGAAAAATTTTTTATTTCAAAAGCATTTTTACAAATTTTTTTTACCGCGAAAAAAATATCTGCCGCCGAAATTTTTATAGAAACATTAAACCGGAAATTAAAAATTCATTTTCGCCCTTATTTTATCGAGTGTTTAGCAAACAGCTATGCAGTATTTTTTTTTGCGGAAAGAAAAATTCTACGGCAAAAAGGCGAAAAGAATTTATTAAATTTTTTTTGAAATTTTTTAGAGAAAATTATTTTGCCGCTAAAAATTTCAGTCAAAAAATATAAATTATTTTTGCCGCGAAAGGAAAAAATATTTCAAGCGGAAAGAAATTTATTCATCAAATCGAAACTCAAAACTTGTTTTTGAAACCTCATAAAGTCTCGACCATTATTTTGAAAGGATATTTACCGGATTCGTCGAAAATGCTCAAAAGCGTTTCAAGAAAATGGCTTGAATTAGAAGCAAGATTATCCAACTATATTGCTTTAGGAACGAATTTCTAAGCCGTCTGCTCGCGCTCTAACGCAGAGCGATTCCAATGGTCTAAATCTGCGCCCGCTTCGTAGGTGCTTTGCATAAAATCGAGCAGAGTTTTTTCCGGCGCGTCCGATTGCCGCACAGCCTCGTAAGGCAAAATAAATTCTTTCAATTCCTGTTGATAATAAGCCGAAGCGGGAAGAATTCCGGCTTCTTTAAATCCGTCGGGTTCGGGTGCGGCATAAGCGTAGAACGCGGGTTCTTTGACCGCTCCGCCGCCGCACCAGAAACCGTGACTGATGCATTTGTGCGAGTAGGCTTCGCGGGTGATAAAATCCGCATCCTCGCGCTCCGGCGCGCGCATCCCGTTAAAGCGCGTCACCGCCATATCGAAACTGCCCCAGAAGAAATGCGACGGACTGCATTTGCCGATAAAGCGCGAGCGAAACTCTTTGAAAATTTTGTCCGTCCAAACGAGAATCCGCCAAAATCGGTTGGCATATTCCGCGTCATAAGCGGCGTGCTGCTCATCGTCCGTAAAACGAATCGGATTTTCAACTTCAACCGGCATCGTCCAGATTCTTACGTTTAGATTAAGTTCGTCGAGCGTCCTCATCACTTCCTCGTAAAAATTTGCCACCGAACGCGGATAGAGTTTGATTGCTGCGTCCGCGCCGTCGTCGGATTTAACGAGCAATTCGTGGTCAATGAAATCAAATTCCATCTCAAAGCCGCGCTCATTGTAAGGAATAATCGAAGTCGTCAGTCCGCGCGGCGTAACATAAAGCGTCGTGTTCCAAAAATGATTGACGAGCGGCGTTTGTTTCGTTCGGATTTTGCCGACGATTTGCGACCACATATGCAAGGTTGACAGCGTGTCCTGCCATTCAGTCAAAGGCAGTTCGGGTAACGATTCGGTTTTCATATTTTTTCCTCAGCATTTGCCAAAGAGCGACAAAAGCAAACCTCTAAATTCTCTCCGCGAAAATCTCATCAATATAGCAATACCCCCAATTCTCGCCCGGCTCAAATGATTTGATAACCGGATGTTTCGTCGCCTGAAAATGTTTCGTTGCGTGTTTATTCTTTGACGAATCGCAGCAACCGACGTGACCGCACGTTTCGCACAGGCGCAGATGCACCCAATCGTCGCCCATTTGCAAACACTCCTCGCAGCCGTCCGGCGTTTTCGGCGCGGCGTTTTTGATTTGGTCAAGATGCGCGCATTTATTTTTAGCCATTGTTTTCCCCCTGTTGATTAAGGGTTCCAATTTTTGTCCGTGCTTTGGTCCTTCGCGGCACGGACTTTTTTTAATAGCTCGCCGGCGTTTTTCTTTGCTTCATCAACGGGTTGTTGCATCGCTTCTGCCGCCGCCTCGAACTTCTCATTCGTAATATTTTCCGGGTGTCCCATATCATTATTGGGTATTCCGCATCCGCAGCAAGACAGGCTTTGCGTGAATTTTTATACGAAAGAGCGTATAAGGCTTGCGCCGCAAATCTTTTCCTTCTTGATATTTCGGCTGGCAGTGCAGTTGATTCGCCGTCACGTAAAGATAACCGTCCGAGGTCGGCGATTCCGGTTTTTGTGATGTTTGTTTTTGACTGCCGGACATAATTTTATTCTTCCCTTCTCTCCTATGGCTTAAAGTTAAAAGCCATTAAATAAAAAACCAAACGGAACGGCGATATTTATAAAACCGTTTCTATCTTTTTGCGAAATCTCTATTTTGGTTGAAAGGCTTCCGCGCCAGCTTCGGCAACTTGCTGGTCCTGGTCAACCGTGCCGCCCGAAACGCCGATTGCGCCGACAACGCGCCCGCCGTTTTTAAGCGGAATACCGCCCGCGAAAATAATTATTTTGCCGTGATTGCTCGCGTGAATGCCGAACAGCGGCTTGCCCGGCTGCGTCATCGGCGTGAGCGTTTCGGTCGGCATATCAAACGCACGCGCCGTGAACGCCTTATTCTGCGCGATGTCGATGCTGCCAATCCACGCGCCGTCCATCCGCGCAAAAGCGACGAGATTATTGCCTTCGTCAACTACTGCGATGTTCTGCATCACGCCTATTTCCTGCGCTTTATCGCGCGCCGCCGTAATAACCCGATACGCCTGTTCGAGCGTGATTCCGTTTGCCATTGGTGTTGTTTTTTCTTCGCTGCTGAAAAGTGCTATAGTTTTTCTCCATTTTAATTTTACTGCGTTCTTCGTTTAATAATTGTAATACTCAACCCTTGACGGTCTTGATTTCCGTGTTGCCGAAATCGACCGTCGCGGCGCATCGCTTGCCGCAAATAAATTGCCTGCCCGCGCCGCTTCGACGCGCGTTTTTATTCCGCGCTATTCATTCCGTTATTGATAATAATCTTATTTTAATCGATTGTAGAGATTCAAGTAAGCAGGAAGATGAGAAGCGTTATAGGGAAATCCCTTATGCGATTGTAGGCAAAACTCTGATAGTAAATTGCGTTGTGCTGTTAAAGACAGGGCGCAATGAAAAATTAAAAGAACGATTTTGTTTAAGATAAAGTTTTTCATTTTCGTTTGTTTTTGGATGTCGATAATTTGTCGCGCAAAATCAATATCGCGTCATTCGAGTTTAAGAATTTCGCCGCGTTCGCTAAAAACTAATCCGTCAAACGATTGGAAAATCAACTTTCAAAAGTTTGTCATGATAAAGATTAAAGAAACTTTTTCGGATAAGAAACATCCAATAAAAAAAGTCATAAATTTTGTGATGCGGAAAGTCGAATAAATCCTGTAAAATAGAAAAGGCAGAAATGTCGTAAAAGATGATGAGAGATTGGATAGCGAGTGAATCGCAGCCGACCGCGCCGACGCTGCCGATTAATACGGCGGAGCGAATTTCGCGTCTGCAAACGGCGATTGAAAAAGTAATTAAAGGAAAATCCGAAACGGTCAAACTGGCACTTGTCGCGCTGGTCGCGCAGGGACATCTCTTAATCGAAGACGTGCCGGGCATCGGTAAAACGACGCTTTCCAACGCCCTGGCGCGCGCCCTCGATTTAAAATTTCAGCGAATTCAATTTACGTCCGATTTGCTGCCGTCGGATGTTATCGGGCTTTCGATTTTCAATCGTCAAAGCGGAGATTTTGAATGGAAACCGGGACCGATTTTCGCCAACATCGTGCTGGCGGACGAAATCAACCGCGCCACGCCGAAAACGCAGTCCGCCCTGCTCGAAGCGATGGCGGAAGGACAGGTCACGACCGAAGGTTTATCGCGCCCGCTGCCGCTGCCGTTTATGGTTATCGCCACGCAGAATCCGACCGAGCATCACGGCACGTATCCTTTGCCAGAATCGCAGCTCGACCGTTTTATGCTGCGCCTGCGCGTCGGTTATCCGAGCGCGGCGGACGAACGGCAAATTTTGCGCGACCGTGAAAGAAAAAATCCGCTCGATTACGTTAAATCCGTCATGAGCGAAGATGATGTGACGGAACTTCAGCGACTTGCGACGGAAGTTCGCGTTGACGAAATGCTGATTGATTATTTACTGCAAATCGTCGCCGAGACACGCGAAACCGAAACCATCGAACTTGGCATCAGCCCGCGCGGAACGCTCGCGCTTTTTCGTTCGGCGCAGGCTCTCGCACTCGTCGAAGGACGCGATTTCTGCACGCCTGACGACATTAAACGGCTCGTTCTGCCGTGCTTCGCGCATCGCCTCATCGTCAGTTCGCGTTACGCCAATGTCACGCGCCGCACACACGAAGCCGAAAATCTTTTGCAGGAAATTTTACAGAAAACAAAAGTGCCGATTTAAGAAGTTTGAAAAAAGATTGAGCCGCGAATTACACGAATAACACGAACTATTTTCACTTGCTTTACACGAATTATTTTCACTTGCTTTATTCGTGTAATTCGCGGCTAATTTTCTTATGAACATAAAAATGCTTGCCCAACTTTTCAGTTTCCGCGAAATTGGCAGCATATTACTAAAAATTTTACTGATTATCGGCGGACTCGGCGTAGCTGGTCTGACAGTTTGGGCGCACCGGACTGGAAACGTCAGAATTGCAGGAATCGCGGCGATTGCTTCGCTCGCTTTCGTGCTGTTAATTTTAATTTTTATTGTGCCGTCGCTGGCGCGTTCGGCAAGCAGCGAAGCCTCGCAAATGAATCTGCCGTTTGAATTTACGACGGGCGGCGCGATTTATTTCGGGCTTTTAATTATCGTCGCTTTTGCCGCGTGGAACACGGGAAATAATTTATTGTTTTTGGTGCTTGCGTTTCTTTCTTCCACGCTCGTCGTCGGATTTTTCGTCGGAAGTTTTTGCTTGAAAAAACTCGATGTCAAAATGCGTTTTCCCGAAACGATTTTTGCGGGCGAAGCGACACCGATTATCGTCAGCCTGCACAATCGCAAACGCATTTTCCCGACATTTTCCGTCATCGCGGAAGTGCGCGGCAGAGAGCGCGAAAATTCTCCTTTAGCCGACGAACTCAAAAAAATTCTGCCCGCGCGTCTGGCAGAAAAAATCATTCGTCCGCCGATTTTAAAACACACGCTCGACTATTTCGTTTATATTCCGCGCCGCGATTCGGTCGAAAATAAAGCCGAACATATTTTTGAAAATCGAGGTCGTTTCGTCATCAAAGATTTCGAGCTTTCGACTCGTTTTCCGTTCGGATTTTTTCGTCATCGCCGCCGCCTTTCGGCGCAGGAAGCCGAGATTATCGTCTATCCGAAAATCGAGCCGGTCGAAGTCGAAATTTTGAAAATGCCGTTTGAAGTCGGTAAATTAGTCGCTCCGAAAAAAGGCGCGGGACAAGACCTTTTATCGTTGCGCGATTACCAACCGCAGGACGATTTGCGCCATGTTGACTGGAAGGCGACGGCGCGCGCCAGACGAATTATCGTGCGCGAATTTGCCGCCGAAGACGAACGCCGCGTAACTGTCATTTTCGATTCGAGATTGCAGGAAGCGGAAAAACAAAAAACTTTGCGCGAACGCATCGAAGAAGAACAAAAAGGCAAACGTCTTTCGCCCGAAGCCTTGCGTTTTGAAAAAGGTGTCAGTCAAACCGCTTCGCTGCTCGCTTATTTTACCGATGAACAGGCAGAAATTCGTCTTGTCATCGACGACGAAATCGGCGAATTCGGATTCGGCAAAACGCATCTTTACGATTGTCTGAAACGTCTCGCCGTCGTCGAACCGAAATCCGAGTCGACATCAGATTTTTCCGCCGAAACCGTCGAAGAAATCTTTACGATGCGCGAAAATAGTTATACATTTTTTGTAACTGAAAAAACAGAGAATAGTTTGCTGGATGAGATTGTTCAACGGGCAAAGGTGATTAGATTTTAATAGCCACAAAAAGGCACAAAAAGACACAAAAATAAAAATCCAAAGAATATGAGCGACGATGAAGTAATGAGACTATGTGATGTTATCAGAGAAACAAGTTATTCGATTCATTGTTATCATCAGGCAGGACATCTTGAAAAGATTTACGAAAACGTTTTAGTTAATAGATTGAGCAAAAAAGGAATAAATTTAAAACAACAATTTCCGCTCAAGGTTTTTGATGAAGACGGCGCGATTCTCGGTGATTACTTTGCAGATTTATTTGTCGAAGATTGTTTAATTGTTGAGTTGAAAGCGTGCCGAATTTTAACGGACGAACACATCGCTCAAATACTCGGTTATTTAAAATCGTCTAAAATTAAACACGGCTTACTGATAAATTTCGGCGCGCCAAAGTTACAAATAAAAAAGTGTGTTTTATAAAGAGGAAAATTTTTTGTGTCTTTTGTGATTCTTTGTGGCTATCATAAATTTCTTGTCACAAATCTCACATTGGTGGTGTTTTCTCTATTGAAAGCTGAAGTTGATGCTTTAGAAAATGAGCGAAAGCGTGAAAATGATAATGGACGCGATGTCCGAACGGGCGACGGCAACGAGTAAAATAGAAATCGGTTTTGACGAGGCTTTTACGCTTCATCACCGAACCGTCTTTCGCTGCGCTTGCTCGATTGTGCAGGATTCGGCTCTGGCGGAAGATATTACACAGGAAACTTTTTTGCGGCTGTATAAAAATATCGGCGATATAAAAGATGACGAAATGCTGCGCCCGTGGCTGATTCGGGTGGCTTTGAATCTAGCGAAAAACACGATTCGCGGCAATTATCGGGCGAACTTACGCGAAGAAAATTACTTCAAACAGCAGGAAGAAAATTCGATTTTTGAACCGGAAATTGATTACGAAAAACGCGAGCAAATGCGGGAAGTCCAACGCGCTTTGCAGAAAGTAAAAGAGCCTTTGAGAAGCTGCTTGGTTTTGAAACAGCAGGGTTTGAGTTACAAAGAAATTGCCGACGCGCTTTCTTTAAACGAAACCAGCATCGGAACTTTCGTTGCGCGGGCGCGAAAGGAATTTATGAGATTTTACGGGAAAATCGGGAGCGAGCGTAATGACTAAAAAATGTTTTGACAGCGGAACGATTCAAGCCTTTTTGGACGGCGAATTAAATGATAATTCGCTCGAACTGGTGGCGCGGCACGTTTCCGTCTGCGGCGATTGCGCCCGTTTGCTTGCCGAAGCGGAATCGGAATCGGCGTTTGCTTTTTCGGCTTTAGATAGTGAACTAAATTCACTTGTGCCGAGCGAACGAATCCGCGCGAATCTTTACAAAGCGATTGCGGCGGAAAAGAAAACGTTTTGGCAGAAAATTTTCGGCGGCTTGAGTTTTTCAAATTCTTCGATTGTCGCTTTTGCGAGTTTGGCTTTGGTTGTCGGACTTTTTACGACGCTTTTTATTCTGCGTGAAAACCGGATGGCGAATAATGAAGTTGCAAAAACTGAAACGCCGAAATCAGTTGGAACGCAAATTGGCGACAAGCAAACCAAACCTGTTTCCGTCAATCCTTTTTCTGAAGGCAAACCTGAAATTCCGACCGTTGCGCCGCAAATTGTAAAAACAACCGCAAAACCGGCGATTGAAAATCGGGCGTTGATTCAAAACACGGATTACAAAATTCGGAAATCTCCGGTAAAAAATCAAACGGCGGAAGCTGCAAATAAAACTGCCGACGATAACGCGCAGCCCGCAAAAAATGAAGGTTTAATCGGCGAGGAAAGTTATATCAAAACGATTGCCACGTTGAACGAAACTGTCAACAGTCGAAAGGATGAAGTTTTAAAACCGTCGGCGCGCGTGGCTTTTGAAAAGGATTTGGCAGTGATTGATGATTCGATTTCAAAAATGCGGAAAGAAGTTCAAAAAAATCCGAAAAACGAAGCCGCTAAAGAACTTCTGCGTTCTTCGTATCAAAACAAAATTGATTTGCTCAATTCGGTGGCGGACAAAAATGAATTGATGGCGACGTTAAGATAAATGAAAAAAAGCGCGCGAGTGAAAACGAATCTTAAAGATAAAATTATGTTGAAAATTATATTTTCAGGTTTCGCGCTTTTCGCTTTTTTCTCCGCCTCAAACATTTTCGCGCAAACGACAATCGTTAATCCGAAGATTGTCATTGCGCCGCCCAGACCGCCTTCAAAACCCCGTCAGGCTCATAAAACGGTTCGCAATGAAAGCGAAATTCCGGCGGAAAAATTTATCGTCGTCGATACAAAAGTAAATATTTCGCTGTGCGTTTCGGAGGGAAATGTCAAAATTAACGGTTGGCAGCGCGACGAAATTCGCGCCTTTGTTTCGGGCGGAAGCGATGCCGGATTTTCCGTAAGGGATAAAAATAATCAAACGGGAAAACCGAATTTAATTACAGTTTTAGGTTTCGATCCGTCGAAAAAAACGGAAACCGGATTGGATGAATGTCTCTCCGGCGATTCGATAGAACTCGACGTGCCGCGCGGCGCGAGCGTCGATATAACAGGGCGTGAAAATGATATTTCAATTTCCTCTGTCAATAAAGTCACGGTTAAAAACGACGACGGAAATATTTTGCTGAACGACATCGCGCAGGGAATCGAAGCCAGAACTTATCAGGGCGACATCACGGTCGAAAAATCGAGCGGCGCGATGACGTTAATCAATACAAACGGAAATATCGTCGCGCTCGACACGGCGGCAAACGATGTCGGAGACGTTTTGAGAGCGAGAACCAGCAGCGGCGGAATCAGTTTGCAGCAGGTCGCGCAAAAACAAATCGAAGCCAATTCAAATACCGGCTCGATAAGATTCGACGGCGCGTTTGCGAGCGGCGGGCAATACGCTTTCGGAACAACCAACGGCGCGATAAATTTGCTGATTCCCGCCGCGTCTTCCTTTAAAATCGAGGCTTTTTACAGCGGCGCGTTTCAATCCGAAATTCCTCTGAAAATCGTCACGGAAGATGTCATGCCGCAGATTAAAAAATTGAACGCGATTATCGGCGCGGGCGACGCGAACTTAAGTCTTAAAAATATCAGCGGCGCAATCAGAATCAGAAAAAAATAATCTGAAGATAGAAATAAGATTTTCTCAATCAAGAAAATTTTTAACGCAAGGACGCAAAACCGCGAAGTCTTAAATTTTTTAAAAGTGAAAAAACGCGAGTGGAAAATGCCGGAAAACATTTTCCACTTTTTTTGTAAAAAATCTGTCACAAAATTTTTTCGCGCGGTGTTTTATTTGTAGGAACGACAAAAAATTCCCGAATTATAAAATTGGAGAATGCTAATTATGAGTTGGTTAATATCATTACTTATCGCCGGAGCGATGTTTTCATCGGAAAATAATCTGCCCGTTTTTCAGGCGAACAATTACACGGAAACGAAAAATATCAGCGTCGTCAAAGCGGACGAAAGCGAGCGATTTGAGCAAATTTATCCTTTGAGCGCAAACGGAAAAGTCAGCGTTTCAAATGTCAACGGTTCGATTACGATTGAAGGCTGGGACAGACCAGAAGTGAAACTCGAATACGTCAAAAACGCCGACACGAAAGAACATCTGGCAGATGTTCAAGTCAAAATTGACGCGCAAAAAGATTCGCTCGATGTCGAAGCCGAATATAATTCCGCGTGGAATCGCAATAATAACGGCAACTGGAAAAACAAAAACGATAAAAATGTTCAGGTGGAATTTCATTTGATGGTGCCGCGTAATGCCGCGCTCAACGAAATCGAAACCGTCAACGGTTCGGTCAGCGTTTCAAACACCACCAATTCGGCAAAAGTTTCCGCCGTCAACGGCGAAGTTAAAGCTGTAAATTTAAGCGGCGCGGCGGAACTTTCGACCGTCAACGGAACGGTCACGGCGGATTTTGAACGTCTCGACAATTCAAGTCGAATTTCGCTGGAAACCGTCAACGGACAGGCGTTTTTAACGCTTCCGTCCGACATAAACGCGACCGTCAGAGCCGAAACCACGAACGGAAAAATTACTAACGATTTCGGTTTGCCGGTTCGCAACGGTCAGTTTGTAGGGCATAGTCTCTACGGCAAAATCGGCACGGGCGACGCGAAAATCAAACTCGAAAGCGTCAACGGCGAGTTGTCCGTGCGGCGCAGGCAGGACGGAAAAAATCCCAATCCGGTGACGAATCTTTTAAACTCGAAAACCGATGACAACGGCGACGAAGATTTTGTAGATTCGGACAAAGACGCGAGTAAAGCAATTCGCAAAGCGGGCAAAGTAAAAGTCGAAATTCCCGAAATAAATGCCGAAGTGCAGAGAGCGATGGCGGACGCGCAGCGCGAAATTGCCAAAGCGAAAATAAATGTCAATATCAATTCGGCGGAAATGCAGCAAACAATCCGGGAAGCGATGGCGCAGCAAAGAGCCGCGATGCAGAATATGCGCGGTGACGATTGGTTCGGCGGCGCGCCGTCGATCGAAAGAAAAACCGAAAGTTTTACGGTCAGGGGAATTCCGAAAGTCACGATTGATGCAAAGAACTGCGCCGTTTTCGTGCGCGGCTGGGACAAGCCCGAAGTTCAATACGTCGTGATGCGGATTTCAAAAAACAACTTTTCGATGCCCGTTCAACCAAGCGTTACTCATACCGATTCGGAAGTAAACATTAAATTCGCGGAAAATAATTTGCCGCCCGAAAATGGTTTTGACGGAGATATGCATTTGCAGGTTGAGGTTTTCGTGCCGCGCAAATCCAACCTGCAAATTATTACCAATCGTGAAGTGCGTCTGGAAAATGTGTCGGGCGAACTCAATGTGCAGGGCGGCGCGGAAGCCGTTAACGTGCGGGATTCAGACGGAAATTTGAATGTCTCGGCGGCAGGCGGCAAGGTTCGCGTTATCGGATTTCGCGGCGCGGTTGATGCCAAAACGGATGACGGTTTGATGAGTTTGGAAGGTGATTTTCAAAAACTTTCAGCGCGTACCGTCAGCGGCACGATTGTTTTAACTTTGCCGGAAAATGCCAATGCGACAATCGAATCGAACCGCAAAGATATTATCGGCGAAGGCATCACGCTCGCGTATCAGGGCGACGAAAAAAACGCTTCCGTTTGGAAAATCGGCAGCGGCGGCACGGAAAATTATTTGCTTTACACGACCGCCGACGGGCGGATTTTTGTTCGCAATTCAAATTTGATGAAGACAAATTAAATCAAGTTTTTAAAAGGGGAAAACAATTTCCCAATTATTTCCAATTAAAGGACTTTTCTGAAACTATTTTGACCGGATTCCCGTTTTAGTCACAGGTGAATTCAATCATTTTTACTCCCTATATATAATTTACTATTTTTAGGAAAACAGGTGTCATATGAAAAAACTGTTTGCTCTAATACTGTCTTTATTTTTTACAATTTTTATCCAAGCGCAAACACAAAATACTTTAACCGACGGAAAATTTAATCTGCCGCCGGAAAAAAAAGAGCCGGTTGTCGTCGCCAGATTTTCTACGCCGCCCGTGATTGACGGAAAACTCGACGACGAAGTTTGGAAAACCGCGCCGGTTTTGAAGGATTTTTATCAAACAAGTCCGGGCGATAACGTCGCGCCGTCAAAACCGACCGAAGTAATGCTCGGCTACGACGAAAAAAATCTGTATATCGCTTTTAAATGCTACGACGAACGCGATAAAATTCGCGCGACCGTTGCCAAGCGCGACGAGGTTTTCGGCGAAGACAATGTGCGCGTTTGGCTCGATACTTTTAACGACCATAGACGCGCTTACATTCTCGGTTTCAATCCGCTTGGAATTCAGCAGGACGGAATTTATACCGAAGGACAGGGTGCGGATTATTCGGTTGACATCGTCATGGAATCCAAAGGCGTGATTGAAGATTGGGGCTGGTCGGTCGAAGTCAAAATCCCGTTTAAATCTTTGCGCTACGCTGCCGGACGAGGCAAACTCTGGGGTTTTAACGTTGCGCGAAATATCGACCGATTTAACGACGAGTTAGATTCCTGGATGCCGGACGATAAAAACATTTCCGGCTTTTTAATCAAACACGGAAAAATTACCGGACTGGAAAGCATCAAAACCGAGCGCACTCTAGAAGTCGTGCCGAGCGTCACTTTGAGCGAATCGGGAACACGCCGCCGGACGATTTTTCAATCGGTCGTCAATAATTTACCGCCGGGCGCGGTCATCGACCCGGGACGTTTCGCCAACGACGGAATTTCGCAAGACATCGGCGTAAATTTTAAACTCAACGTCACGCCGAACGTGACGCTCGATGCCGCTTACAATCCAGACTACGCGGAAATCGAGGCGGACGCGCCGGTCGTCACGGCAAATCAGCGTTTCCCAATTTTCTTTCAGGAAAAACGCCCGTTCTTTTTAGAAGGCGCGGATATTTTCCAATCGCCTTTGCAGGTGTTTTATTCGCGGCAAATCATTGACCCCGATTTTGCCGTCAAACTAACCGGAAAATCCGGCAGAAACACTTTTGGTATTTTAGCGGCTTCGGACAACGCTCCCGGGAATTATTCAAAAGAAGACCGCGACGATCCAGGGCTAAGACCGAGCGGCGAATTTTTAGACAAAAACGCGAATTTCGTAGTGGCGCGCTTAAAACGCGACATCGGTAAAGAAAATAACATCGGCTTTTTCGGCACGATGCGAGTTTTTCCGCGCCAGCATAATTTTACCGGCGGCTTTGACGGAAAATTTAAATTAGACTCGAAAACGACGATGGTTTTTCAAACCGTCGCCACGCATTCGCGCGCTAATTTTTACAATCCCGAAACCGACAGCGCGCCGTATCGGACGGGAAACGGTTTTGGTTATTATTTTAATTTAGACCATACGGCGAAAAATAACGGCTGGACGATTAAAGCCGAAGGGCGTTCGCCTCTTTACCGCGCCGATGCCGGTTTTACGCCCCGCGTCAACACCAACAGTATTTTCGCCGCCAATCGTCTAAGCAGCGACTCGAAGCCCAAGTCGAAACTAATTCGCGTTGACTGGCAGCAATTCGCGCGTCTTAAATACGACTGGAAAGGACGCTCGCAGGAAGGACTTCTCGGCACGGGTTTTGACTTGCAGTTGAAAGGAAATTTATTTATTCATTCCGAAACGGGAATCGGCTACGAGCGTCTGTTTGAAGAAGAATTCGGCGCAAAACGCGGCGCGGCGCAAACGGGCGCGTTTTTCGGCGCGCCGGAACGTTCGGCGTATCAGCCGTATGTCAGCGTCAACGTCAATAAAACCGTCAATAAACAGATTTCGCTTTACGGATTCGTCGGAACAATCTGGAGTGCTTTTGATTACGATTTCGGAAGCGGTTTCCGCTATCCGCGTATCAGTCCGGCTTACAATGCTTATTTGCAAAGCCCGAATTATCTCGATTATCTCACTCTGCGCGATTTGAACCCGCGCGACCCGGATAATTTCCCGCCGAACACGCCGCCGATTGACCCGGGCGAAGGACGGCAATTGGATTTGCAGTTCGGCGGAACTTATAAACCGATTGACCCGCTGCGTGTTTCGCTCGATTATACGAAAAGCAAATTGACCCGTTACGATACCGGAAAAGTTGCGTTTGACGCGAACATCGTTACCGCGCGCTCGACGTATCAATTCACCAGATTTATTTTTGCCCGCGCGCGGATTGATTATAATTCACTGAATTCAAACGTCAGCGGGCAGGCACTTTTCGGCTGGAATCCGAATCCCGGGACTGCCGTTTATGTCGGTTACAACGACAGCTTTAACTACAACGGTTTCAATCCTTATACGGGACAATACGAACCGAACATCGTGCAGAACGGGCGGACGTTTTTTATTCGGATGTCATATCTTTTCCGAAGAAGTTTCTAAAGCGGCGCGAAATTAAGGCGGGAGAATTGAAAGCGAAAAGTTACTTTCAATTCTCCTTTTTTATTTTTTCAAAAACTTTTCAACTGCCGAAAACGTTTAATGCATCAAACAAACGCATTTGAATTATGCGTCGAATTTAATTTAAACTTTTAAAACTATGTCGAAAAAAGATTCATCAACAGCCGCCGTCGCCGAAAGATATTCGGTGCGCTGTCGCTATTGCGGGCAGAAAAATTCCGTCCGCGAGGATTACAAAAACAACCAAGCCGTCTGCGGTCGCTGCCATTTGCCGCTCTCGAACGAGCCGCACAAAAAGTTTGCGGATTTATCGAAGCACGATTATATTCATCCGTCGGACTCGAAGGCTCTAGCCGCTTTGCGCGCGATTCCGGGAATTGATTCCGCTCTGAAAAAACTGCTTGCCGTGACCGGAGAATCGGCAATTCGCGTGATGTTTATGGCGAGCGCGGTCAAGGTTACGCCGAAACAATGTCCCGACCTGCACGCGAAATTACAGATTGCCTGCACAACTTTAGGCGTTGAGATGCCGGAGCTTTACGTGCAGCAAAATCCGGTGGTCAATGCTTTTACGGGCGGCGTGGAAAAGCCGGTCATCGTTCTGCATTCAGCTTTAATTGAGCGTCTGACGGACGAAGAAAAACTCGCCGTCATCGCGCACGAAGTCGGGCATATTCACGCCGAGCATGTTCTATATTTGACGGCGGCGCAGCTGCTGCTCGCGCTCGCGCATATTCCGCTCGGCTCGCTGCCGGTTGCCGGAATTATCAAGGATATTCTTTCGGCATCGATGCGCGGAGCATTGATGGCTTGGATGCGGCGCGCCGAACTTTCCTGCGACCGCGCGGCGATGCTCGTCGTGCAGGACAAGGACGTTATCGGCAAAACGATGATGAAACTCTGCGGCGGAACTTTCGCTTCGAGCGTCGATTACGATTTATTTCTCGAACAGGCGAAAGAATTTCAGAAAAATTACGACGAAAAAATGCTCGATAAATTCTGGGCGGACATCATCACCGCCGGACTTTCGCATCCGTTTCCCGTCTGGCGCGTCGCCGAAATTATGAAATGGGTTGACGACGGCGAATACGCGAAAGTAATGGAGAAAAAATAAAAATAAAATAGCCACAAAAAGACACAAAACGCACAAAGTAAAATTTCTTTTTTGTGTCTTTTGTGATTTTTTGTGGCTAACCTTTTATGCTAATCGTTTTAACTACAACTCCAGATTTGTAAGAAGCCGAAACTCTGGCGCGAAAAATAATCGAGGCGAAACTTGCCGCGTGCAGATTTCGCCTCAAATCATTTCCTATAAGTAGTCGTTCACAATTATGTATAACCATTTCCATTTAGGCTTTAAGCTATAAACAACATAAGTCTTTTTATTCCAGCGTTTAACTAATAACGAGACGGTTAAATCTAATTGTGAACGACTACTTATTCCCGTCGAATTAATTATACGAAATTAAATTTATTTTATTTTTGGCAAAAAATTCTTCCAAATAATTAGCCGTGCCATTTCGTAATAAAATCAACTGCGTCCTTCGGCGAATCGGTTAAATGCAGAAGCTGCAAATCTTCGTGGTTGATGTTTTTTTCGTGGAGCATTACCGAGCTAATCCATTGCAGCAATCCGCGCCAGTATTGCGAATTGAAAAGCACGACGGGGAAGTTGCGGATTTTTTTGGTTTGAATCAAAGTTAAGGCTTCAAAAACTTCGTCCATCGTGCCGAAACCGCCCGGGAAAATGATGTAGGCGTTGGAGTATTTGATGAACATTGTCTTGCGAACGAAAAAGTATTTAAATGACAAACTCAAGGTTTGATACGGATTCGGAATCTGCTCGAAAGGCAGTTCGATGTTGCAGCCGACCGACACGCCGCCCGCTTCTCTCGCGCCGCGATTCGCCGCTTCCATTATGCCGGGTCCGCCGCCCGTGATGACTTCAAAACCGGATTCCGCCAGGAGTTTTCCGGTTTCCAGCGCGGCGATATAATTTGCGTCGTCCGCGTGCGTCCGCGCTGAGCCGAACACGGAAACGCCGCGCGTAATCATCGCCAAATTGTCAAAACCCTGCACAAATTCCGCCATAATCCGAAACGTGCGCCACGAATCCGACGATTTAAATTTGTCTTCCGGTTCGGGCGAGCGCAGCAACGCCTGGTCTTCGGTTGCTAGTTGATTATACTTCTGGATTTGCGCTTTCGCGTCGGCGACGGTTTCCGGCTCGACGGCGGGAACAGTCTTTGTTTTTGCGGTTTCAAGGCTTTTGGCTTTGATTGTTTTAGTTGCTTTGCCGTTTTTGGTTTTTGCCATTTTCCAATTTTAGATTTTAGATTTTAGATTTTAGATTTTAATTGAGGTTTTCGCTTCAATCCAAAATCCAAAATCCGCAATCTAAAATCGTCAGATTCCGATGATATTAAATCCGCAGTCAACGTAAATCGTTTCGCCCGTGATGGCACTGGATAAATCGCTGACTAAAAAGAGCGCGGTATTGCCGACTTCGCTTGCCTGCACGTTACGTTTTAAGGGAGATTTTTCCCCGATATGCGCGAGCAGCGTTCCCATATTTTTTACGCCGCGCGCCGACAAAGTGTTAATCGGTCCCGCGCTGATAGCGTTGACGCGAATGTTATTTTTACCTAAATCGGCGGCGAGATAACGGACGCTTGATTCAAGCGCGGCTTTGGCAACGCCCATCACGTTGTAATTTTGCACGACCTTTTCCGCGCCGTAATAAGTCATCGTGACGATGCTGCCGCCGTCGGTCATTAAGGGCGATGCGGCGAGCGCAAGCTGCGAAAGCGAATACGCGCTGATTTCCATCGCCGTCAAAAAAGCGTCGCGCGTGGTTGCGACAAATTCGCCTTCGAGTGCTTCACGCGGCGCGAACGCCATTGAGTGAATCAGAAAATCTAATTTGCCGTATCTTTCTTTAACCGATTTAAAAGCGGCTTCGACTTCGGCTTGATTCGTCACGTCGCACGGCACAACCAGCGAATCACTTAATCCGCCCGCCAGTTTCTCGACATTTTCCTTCAGCCTGTCGCCTTGATATGTAAAAGCGAGTTTCGCTCCTTGCGCGGCGCAGGCTTCAGCGCACGCCCACGCAATCGAACGCCGATTCGCCACGCCGAAAATCATTCCGACTTTGTTTTCAAGCATTTTTTCCATAAACAGTAAATCGTGAATCGTAAATAGATTGTTCGATAAAGTCAAACCTTCATTATTAACAATTGACTATTTGCGATTCCCCAAATCAGTCGCCCGCGAAAATTCCTTGTGGTTCTTCAAAATCGAGTGAAGTTTTCGTTTTGCTATTCCGTCAGAAGTCTTAAACCACAAAGACACGGAGGAAAACAATCCAGCAAAGATAAAACTAAATTCTGCTTTCTATTTTATTCTATTCTGTTTCTTTTACTCAAACTTCTAAAAATCTCGCTCTTGGCGGCAAAGTGAATTTCTTTGAAAAGGGCTTGCTATTTTTTTTTTTTCTGTGATAGTAAAGAGGCGAAAGGCAAATTTAGGAATTTAAAGATTGCTTGTAAATCGTCTTTGCTTTCCTTCAATTGTAATGTGCGTTATGCGATAAGCAATTTCAAAAAATTTCCGTAACGCTTAATCAAAAAAGAGCAGAAAGGGGAGAAATTATGAAAAATAGAAAAAAAATAATTTTGGGCGTTTTCTTGGTTGCAGCAGTTATGCTGATTACATTTATTGCTCTAAAACAACAAGCTCAAACTCAAGACGATGTTGCTGTCATTCAACCGGGACGGCAGATAACACAAAAGGAAAAAGCATATGATAGAGCATACGATAGCAGCAAGCAACGCAAACACAAAAAATTAAGTCAAGTGAGAGCCCCCGGAGATTTTAATGCTTATGTTAATGCTGGTTATTTTGATTCTATAAACCCAAATCCAAACAGAGGTCAAATAGTCGGAAATCGAGTTTGTAATGCCGATGCCATAATCATCGGCAGAGCCGGAAATAAATCTACTCACCTAAACGAAGATGAAACGCTTGTCTATTCCGAATACGACGTTATAGTTCAAGAAATTATTAAGAATAACGCCAATTCACCGATTCAGGTCAATAGTGTTATACAAGTCACTAGACCGGGCGGGAACATTCGATACAACGGGCGGTTAATCAGATTTATAGACGGAAAACATAGCCCGCTTTTAGGAGGAAATTACTATTTACTATTCTTGAAATATGTTCCTGAGGCAAGTGGCTATATACCCTTAGATGAAAGCGATGATTATTTTCTTAATGGAAACAAGGCTACACCGACAATATTAAGCTCGACTAGAGGTAAAGAAGTCGAGCCTGAAGATGCAGGCTCATTGTTGAATTTCGTCCGAACTATCGCCGCATCCTCTAATTGCAAACAGAACTAGGAAGATGCGATGAAGAATTTAATAATCAGAAAACCGTTTATTATTTTAAATGCTGTATTTATTTTAATCTTTATAGCTGCTATTCCAGCTACTATGCAAAATAGTTGCCCGCCTCTGGGAGGTTATGCTAATTGGCAATGCGGGGTAACGGTTTCTTACACATTTGACTCATCCATTCCATATTCTACTGAGGCTTCGTCTGAAATGGGACAAATAAGGACTGCCTTTGACGCTTGGAATGCTGAAAATCAAAGATCAGATAACAATTCAAAGGTCAATTTTCAATATTCTCCTAACGGTGTAGGAGTTAGGCTAATAACTATAAAAAACGATACCAGTATAGGTCAGACTAGACCAGCGCAGTCTGAGATTACTAATGCAGACGATTACGGTGCGCTTGGTTATACAATATCATTTAACCCTAATTCCAAATACGGTAATACAACTACGCTTGCCATTGACCCTATGGCAGACGGTTACAGCACGGTTTTTAAAAAAATGGCTTTGCATGAAATCGGGCATACTATGGGGCTTGGAGATTATCACCCGGCAAACGATTTAGTTGCATATGACCCTTGCTCTCAAGAAACGAAGGGTTTATCTGTAATGAACAATTTTTGTGGAGTTAATGATAAAAATAACAACATTCCTCTAGCACCAACCCAATGTGATAGAACCTCATTGAATGGTTTGGTATATACTACGCCTTGCCCAACGCCGACACCGACCCCGCCACCTGCGGAATGCTTACCGAATCCGAATCACAGAGGCTGCATAAATTGTGAAGCAGAAATCGCACAATGCGGTAATTGGGATTATCAAATGTGCCAGTGCAATGATACTCCGATGCCGCCTGACCCGTCGCCGATTCTGGTAGATGTCTTAGGAAATGGTTTTAATCTGACCGATAATGCTAACGGCGTGAGATTCGACCTTGACAGCAACGGAGACAAAGAACAGCTTTCTTGGACTGCGCCAAACTCTGATGATGCTTTTCTTGCTTTAGACAGAAACAACAACGGGATAATTGACAACGGAGAAGAATTGTTCGGCAACTTCTCGCCTCAGCCTGCGCCGCCTGCCGGACAACAGAGAAACGGATTTCTGGCTCTTGCAGAGTTCGATAAGATGCAAAACGGCGGAAATGCTGACGGCGGCATTGACGCAAGAGATGCCGTATTCTCGAATTTAAGATTATGGATAGACGCGAATCACAACGGAATATCAGAGCCAAGCGAACTGCATCCATTGCCGGAGTTTGATGTCGTGGCGATAGAGCTTAATTATCATGAATCGAAACGGACGGACGAGTTCGGCAATCAGTTCAGATACAGAGCAAAAGTGTGGGATTCAAAAACAGGCAGAAACGGTGTCGGTCGCTGGGCGTGGGATGTCTTTTTAGTCAGACCGAGATAATTGCAAACAAAATTCAGCATAAAGAAAAAGCGAGTTATTACAACCCGCTTTTTCTTTAATTAAAATTCAATTTACCTTTAGTGCCTCAGTGTCTCTAAGGTGATAATTCTTTAAGCCGATGTCGCGCGTTCAAATAACACTTCGTCGAAATGCGTCAGTTTTTTAAACTGGCGAAAACGCTCATTGATTTCTTCGTGCGTTAACCTGTCAACCCGTTCCGTGCCGAATTCTTCGACGTTGAACGAAGCCATCACCGTTCCATAAACCATCGCGCGGCGCAGCACGGCTTCGCTAATTTCCTTCTGGCTGGCGAGATAACCCATAAAACCGCCCGCGAAAGTGTCGCCCGCGCCCGTCGGGTCAAAAACGGATTCAAGCGGAAAAGCCGGAATCGCAAAATACGAATCTCCGGTAAAAAGTGCCGCGCCGTATTCGCCGCGTTTGATAACCAGAGCCTTTAAGCCGTAATTCATAATTTTTTTCGCGGCGCGATGAATGTTCGCCTCGTCCGCGAGTTGACGCGCTTCGGCATCGTTGATGATAACGCAATCCACAACTTTGATGGTTTCGATAACTGCGTCCTTCATCGAATCAATCCAGAAATTCATCGTGTCCATTGCGACAAATTCCGCATTCGGACATTGTTCACGGACTTCTTTTTGAATCATCGGAACAATATTTGCTAAAAATAAAAGACGATTATTTTTCGATTCGTCGGACAATTTCGGCTCGAAAGTTTCAAAAACATTAAGCTGCGTTTCCAAAGTGTGCGCGACATTCAAATCGTAATCGTAACGCCCGCGCCAGAAAAAAGTTTTGCCGTCCGCGACTCTTTCAATATCATTTGTGTTGATGTCGTGACGTTTAAAAACTTCCATTTCCGTTTCGGTAAAATCGTTTCCGACCACGCCGACGACGTTGACATCCGTAAAAAAACTTGACGACAGCGCAAAGTGCGTTCCCGCGCCGCCCAAAATTTTATCGCGCTTGCCGAATGGAGTTTCCAAAGCGTCAAACGCAACCGAACCGACCACTGTTAAAGACATATTTTGATATTTGACCTCTATTTATAAAATTGACAGTTAACTTTCTCTATGGATTTCAATAAAATCCTTATCTTCGACTTCCAAAAAATCATTGATAATTACTGTATCCGAAAATTTCGTTTTTCTACGAATGACCTCATCTTTTAGGTGCTTTAAACTGGATTTATAGCCTTGATTAAATGCTTCCTCGCCATTGGCAAATCTGCTACTTCCCGGGCGCATCCTTGGCGAAATAGGTTTATATTCAGGTATAGATTCAATTATTTTTGAAATATCCGCAATCACATATTCCAAAACCTCAGAATCATTTTTGCCGGTTGATTTTGCTTTTCTTAATTTTCTTAGAAAATCTCTTCTTGATTGGATTGAACCGCCCGTTGATTCAAAATAAAGATTCTGATTCTCACCGATAAAAATTCCATCATTGAAAAATATTCCGTCAACGGAAACAATATATTTAGAAATCCCAAGCCTTTGTTTTTCAGTATCTTTACGGTATTCGATATAAGAAATATTTTCTCGAATGTGTTCAGCGAGCGGATTGTATTTAATCCTTTGATACTTAATCCGCTTATGCGCGTTTTCAATATATCCTTCCAAGGAATTGCCGAAGTAACTGAAAAATCTTAATTCATTACTATTGATAAGACTCGTTTTTCCGACCATCCACGGGTCGCGGGGTTTCATTCCCATTAAAACGCCGGGAGAAGATACGCCAGTATCTGCAGAATATACGATTGCACCATCAGGCTTAAATAAACTCCATTGCAAACTGATTCCGACAACTTCTTTTGAGGAATTATTTTTAATAAATCCGACCAAAGGTTTTGCTGTTTCAACAAGCGGAATTAAGACATCAAAATCTCCGATGTGCCGGTTTAATTCAGAATCAAAATTCGCGCCAGTTGGTGAAATAATTTCTATATCAAACTTTTGCAAATTATTCTTTACTTCAAAATCAATCATTATCTTTAAGAGAAAATTCGTATAAAAATTAAGATGCTTCCGCCGCGTCAAATGCTGTCGAACCGACAACTGCTAAAGATATAGTTTTATAAAATCCTCTTTATATTGTTTTGATAATTAAAAACCGGCGAAAAATACAGATTAACACAGAGGCGCGCCGATAAATAAATGCTCTCAAGCAAATTTACCGGCGCGTTTCTGTGTTGAATCAAATTGAATTGAAAACTATTTGACGTTTTTAAGTTCCTTCAAAGTTTTTTCGGCATCGTCTCTAAAAGAACTGTTCGGATATTTTTCGACCAGCATCGAAAGATAAACGGTCGCGTCTTCACGCAGTTTTTCGGGCGCGAATTTTTGTTTTTCCGCGTCGGTCGCTTTCGCGTCGAGTTTCTGATTGCCTTTATTTTTCGACAAATAAAAACTGCTCATTCCCGACAGATATAAAACTTCGTCCATTTTTGAAAAATCGGGATTCGCCGCGACGATTTCTTCCGTCCGCATAATCACCGCTTTATAGGCTTTTTTTATTTTGAAATACTGCCGCGCCACGTCGAGATTGTGCAGCGCGTCGGCTTCTAAAACAGGGTCGCGCTGAACTTTCTGGTCAATCTGCTTTTGCGCCAAAGCCGAAAATGAAAATGCCAGAATGAAACTAAAAATTAAAATTGTTTTTTTCATAACTTCAAATTAACTAACGGATTAAATCGCAGACTAGGGTTTCGATGCTCCGACAGATTCATTTAGTTGTTTGAGCAGTTTGCCGACTTCTTCCTTATAAAATTCATCTGACGGGACAGGTTCGTGTTCAATAATTTTCTTTTGAATTTCTTCCGGCGCGTATTTTCCAATTATCGCTTCCAATTTTTTCGCCGTTTTTATATTCCAGTTTTCGGGCGCGGTAAAAATCGCGTTTCGCGTTGCGCCCGCAAAAGGATTTGGCGTTTGTTTTGCGGCAACACGCTTGACCGCTTCTTTCAAAACAAGCTGCGCGTTTCGCACGTTTTTATTTAAATATTCTATAACCATTTCGACTGAAACGTCGTCGTGCGCTTCGTGCCAGCAATCGTAATCGGTAACTAAAGCCAGAGTCGCATAAGCAATTTCGGCTTCGCGCGCCAATTTCGCTTCCTGCAAATTCGTCATTCCAATAACGTCCATTCCCCAACTTCTATAAACATTCGACTCGGCTTTTGTGGAAAAAGCGGGACCTTCCATACACAGATAAGTTCCGCCGCGATGCACTTTTAAATTTTCAATCGTTTTGCACGATTCTTCCAAAATATCGCCCAATTCCGCGCAAACCGGATGCGCGAAAGTGATGTGTCCGACAATCCCGTTTCCGAAAAATGTAGATTCTTCCGTCCTCGCTTTTGTCCGGTCAAAAAACTGGTCGGGAATGACAAAATCCGTCGGCGCGTATTTTTCCTGCAAACTTCCAACCGCCGACACCGACAAAATATAATCCGCGCCCAAAAGTTTCATCGCGTAGATATTGGCGCGAAAGGGAAGTTCCGTCGGCGTGAGTTTGTGTCCGCGCCCGTGACGCGGCAAAAACGCGACGCGCTCGCCTTCCAAAGTTCCAATCAAAAATGCGTCCGAAGGTTTCCCGAACGGCGTATCAACTTCCGTCTCTACAATGTCCATCAATTCCGGCATTTGATATAAACCGCTGCCGCCGATAATTCCGATTTTTACTTGTTCCATAATTTCTCTTACGCAAAAACCAATCTGCCTTTCGGTTCGGGAATTTTTCTGCCTAATTCTCGCGCCGTTTCAATCCATTCATCAATTATAATTTCCACATTCGCCAACGCTTCCCTGTAAGTTGCGCCATCAGCCTGACAACCCGCAAGTTCGGGAACTTCGGCAATAAATGCCTGATCTCCTTCGCTCCAATAAATGATAATTTCGTATTTACTCATCGCTTGCTCCAAGTTTATATTTCAAAATCAGATTTCGCACTTGTTTGACTTGATACGCTTTTGCTTTTGAGCCAATCGGCTGAATGTTAATAATTTCGTCAACGCCGTCTTTAGTAAAAATATGATGACTGCCCTTGACTCTCTCACTAAATCCAAATTTGTTCAAAAGCCTGCATAAATCGGCAAAATCAATGTTCGCATCAGAGCTGCCGGATAAAATTTGATTTTCAATTTTAATTGCTTTTGACATAAGCAACTATAAACCGCTGCCGCCGATGATTCCGATTTTTACTCGCTCCATAAATTATTCGTTTTCAATTTTATATGCTTCTAAAATTTCGTTCTATTCTTCGAGATAAAAACTTTTTACAGATTTGCCTCATAGGTCGGTTTTGAGACAAATTTTTGGGACGAGATTAGGCAGTTTTAAGACGAACTGCAATTTCTTCCGAATTAGAGCAATTTTCAGATAAATACGATACAAAAAATTAAACCGCCACAGGCGCAGAGTTCACGCAGAGATGTGCCGAGAAGAACCCTGCGTGAACTCTACGCGAACTCCGTGCCTCTGCGGTAATGTATCTCATAAGCCTGAGATTTGCTCTAGTGTTCCCAAATCGGAAGTTTTTTATCTACCGGAGTTTCTGACTTTTTGATGAAGCAGCCGCAAACTCTCTTTTCGGTCAGATATATTTATATTTATGTGCAGGGTGTTGCTGCGGGCAAACAAGTGCTGCCGCAGCAATGACCTCCGGCAGGCGGATTACAGGCTGAACCACCCGGCAAGCCGGCGCAATTCACAACACCGCTTTGCGCCTGAGCCGCCGTCGGAGCAATTAAAGATGCAATCACCGGCAACGAAATCATTGAACTAAGTCCTATTTTTCTGATTACTTCACGACGATTCATCCCGTTAAAAGATGAAACGAAATCATCACTTTTTTCAATTAAATCTTCTTGGCGCAAATCGTTAAGCACCAAAAAAATAATGTCGTCGGTAAAATTATTCTTTGCTTTGAATTCATCTAATAAAGTCTCGCCGTCGCAAGCCTGATAGATAATTGCCGACGTTTCATTCAAATTATAAGCCTTATTAGTATTCAAATCATAGACTAAAATTTCTTTGGCTAAGTTTTGAACGACAATATCCTTGTTCCGCGCTTTAGGCAGTTTGTTCATAATAAGCGGTAATTGGAAACAACATCTAAGATAGAAATGATAACGATATTTTATTATCTTTTAGCTGATTGTCAACAAATCGTTAAAATTAACATTTGTGTCAGAGACGCGCCGGATAAAATTTGGATTTTGTTTTACTTATTCCATAGACTTTAATATCGGTTCGTTTTTAAAAGCTCGTCTAATTTTTGTTTTGCGGAAACGTTTTTCGGATTAATTTCTACTGCTTTTTGCAAATCGCCGATTGCTAAAGCGTTTTGTTCGAGTTTAATTCTGGACATTGCGCGAAAATAGTAGGCTGTCGAATCTTTGGAATTTTTGTTAATCGCTTCGGAGCAATCAGAAATCGCGCTTTCATATTTTTCTAAATCATAGAGCGTCATACATCTCGAAGTATAAAAAGCGGAATAAGGTTTAATTTCGATTGCCTTCGTAAAATTTTCGAGTGCCGCTTGAAAATCTTTTGTTTGACGATAAATGTTGCCGCGCGATGAATAAATATAAGGAAATTTTGCGTCCAATTCAGCCGCTCTGTCCAAATCCGCAAACGCTTTATCAAACTTATTTTGCAAACGGTAAGCGGAACTGCGGTTAATATAGTTTCCGACGGAATCGGGTTTGAGGGCAATAACTGTGGAAAAATCATCAATCGCCGAATCCAATTGGCGTTTTTTCATATAAGCCAATCCGCGCGCCGTATATGCCGGGTAAAACTCGGAATCAAGTTTAATGGCGTTTGTAAAATCAGCAATCGCCGAATCTAAATCTCCTTTTTTAGAAGACTCAACGCCTTGGTTAAAAAATTCCATTACTTGAGGTTCTTGCGCCCGAATTGAAAAAACGCCGGTTATAAACAACGCCAAAAACAAAGAAATGCGTTTGCACATAGGAATTCCTTACGATTTTTGAATCGCTTTTAATTTTCCGTCCGTCTCCGTCAAACGGCAAAACGGATTTTCGATGTTGTGATAAAACCAGCAGAGCCAGTTTTCACGAACAGCCTGCGGCAATAATTTCTTTTTGTTTTCTAAAGTTTCGAGCGGAAAAAGGTCGTAGCCCATAATCCAGACGAGCGGCAGATGCGCCGTCGTCGGAATCAAATCGGAAAAACTATACAAAATTTCGCCGCCCGATTTTAAACAGACGGTTTGCATCGAGCCGTTATGACCGCGCGTTTCGGTCATCGTCAAGCCGGAAACGACTTCGTAAATACTAGGTTTAAGTTCCAGTTGTCCGGTTTTTTTTAACGCTTTCCAGTTTTCTGACAAATAACTGCCCGCGTCGCGCTCGGTCGGATTTTCGGCATGATTGAATTCGTTTTCGGAAACAAAATAGCGAGCGTTCGGAAAAGTCGGAATGATGTCCGGCGACCCGCCCGCTGACGCAGACGGTTCTGACAATTTCGTATTGCCGCCGCAATGGTCGAAATGCAGATGCGTGTTGACGACGATTGTTATATCTTCCGCACGATAATTCGTTTTCTCGAAAAGCGTTTCGGTCAAAGATTTTTCGCGGCGGATGCCGTAAATGCCCGAAAATTTCTCCGTCCACTTTTCGCCCATTCCGGTTTCAATCAGAATTTTTTCCGTCGCGGTTTCGACGAATAAACAATGCGTGCCGAGACGAATGCGATTTTGTTCGTCGGGCGGCGCGGGCTTTTCCCACAAAACGCGCGGGACGATTCCGAACATCGCTCCGCCGTCCAGTTTAAATTCCGTGTCGGGAATTGTCTCGATTTTAAATTCGCCAAATTGCATAGTTAAAAGTTGAAAACGGAAAACGGAGAGATTCAACTTTCCATTTTCCGTTTATCATTTTTGCCCGAACTATTTACCCTTCTTCGGCGCGGGTTTCGCCGGTTCTTTGCCTTTCGGCGCGGCAGTCGGCGGTTCTGCCTGCAATTCGCCGCCCCCAGAATCTTGCGGATTTCCCATCTGCATTTGCTGTTGCTGCATCATTTGCTGAATCTGCTGGTCGCTCGGTTTGGGAACTTCAAAATCTTCAACCACAATTGGGTTTTTCGCCTTGATGTCCGCTAAAATCTTATCGGTTTTTTCCTTTGCCAAATCGGCTCTGATTTTTTCTTTCATCGGCGTTGGCTGACCGAAAGGATTTTGCGGGTCGGTGAACATCGTCGAAATCAGAATGTGACGCACGTCGTAAGTTTCGCCTAAATCCTTGCCGTCTTTATCTTTGCTCGCGCCCTTTCGTTCGAGTTTGATGATGTGAAACCCAAACGGCGTTTCGACCACGTTATCGGCAATTTGACCAGGTTGCAACGATAACGCCGCGCTTTCAAAATTTTTATCAAAGCCCGAACCGGGTTTGACATCTTTGTATAATCCGCCCTGCTTTTCGCCGGTTTTCTGGTCTTTGTTGCCCGGGTCTTCGCTGAATTCATTTGCCAGTTTCGCAAAATCTTCGCCCGCTTTGGCGCGTTTTAAAATGTCTTCGGCTTTGGCTTTTTTCGCCGCCGGATCAAATTCGGGATGCGCCGCGATGTAGGCTTTTATTTCGTCGTCGGTCGGTTCGACTTTTTTCGCCAGAACTTTTTGGGCATACAACTGATTTAAAAACGCCGCCTGCTGAAGCTGAACCTGTAAATCGGTGCGGTGTTCAAATTCCGCGCCCAGTTTATCCTTTTCGTCCGCCGCCGCTTTTTCGTAAATTTTTACTTTGGCGTATTGGTCTTTAAGCTGCGCGAGTTGTTCGGGAGTCGGTTCGGGCGCGTCGGGAGATTCTTCCTTGCTCTGGTCAATTAATAC
>JBPCRW010000031.1:0-21583 GCA_050996405.1 Pyrinomonadaceae bacterium
TCAAACAGGTAACAAGTGACAAGTGACGAGCGGCAAGATTTTTATTTCGCGTCTATTTGCATTTGTTCCGACCGAAAATTATGGCAGAAGATAAGGAAACACGAAATCGCGTGCGCGAACTCGTCAAACAGGTTTTAGCGACCGTTCCGACCGAAGAAGAAACGAAAAATCCAGTCGCAAAACAAGCAGAAAATTTTCCGCAGCGCGTCGTCGTCAATTCATTAAAAGATGAAATCGGCAAAGAGTTTGACCGCGACGAATCGGCGAAAAATTTAATCACCGAAGACGATTTGCGCGGGCTGGAAACGGGCGCGAAATTAAGAATTGCGGAAAACGCGAAATTTACGCCGCTCGCCAGCGATTTGATTCGGGAAAAGCAAATTCAACTTGTCAAAAAGAGCGAACGGCGCGGCTCGATAAAAGTAAAATCGGTTGCTTTGGGAAGCGACCACGGCGGTTTTGAATTCAAGGAACAGTTAAAGAAATTTCTCGCGGATTTAGGTTTGCAGGTGCGCGATTTCGGCACGAATTCAAAAGACGCGGTTGATTATCCGGATTTCGCGCACGCGGTTGCGAAAGCCGTTTCGGGAAAACAGGTTGATGCCGGAATTATTATTGACGGCGCGGGAATTGGCTCGGCGATGACAGCAAATAAAGTTCCGAATGTCCGCGCAGCGGCTTGTTATTCGGCTACACTAGCGAAAAATTCGCGCGAACATAACGGCGCGAATGTTTTGACTCTGGGAAGCGGGCAAAATAATTTCAATGAAATAAAGGAAATTGTCGAAGCGTGGCTTTCCGCAAATTTAACCGAAGACAGGCACAAAAAGCGCGTTGGAAAAATTGACGCGATTGAGCGACAATATAAATGTTAAAAAAATGAATCTGACAAACGGAAATTACGAAAAACTGGTCGAGCAGATTACCGATTTGGTTTTGTCGAAACTCGACGGCGGCGCGAATGATTATTGCCCTTCATTCTGCCGCGCCGATGTCGAGCGAATTGTTGACGCGGGCGCGTCGCGCATCGGAATCGTGTTGGGCGAAACGGCGACGGCGCGCGATTGGGCGAGTCTTATTGACCACACGCTTTTAAAACCTGAAGCGTCGGAATCGGACATCAAAAAACTCTGTAACGAAGCGATTCAATTCGGTTTCGCTTCGGTCTGCGTCAATCCGTCGTGGGTGAAAAAAGCGGCGCAGTTTTTGAAAGGTTCGAGCGTTCCGGTCTGCACGGTAATTGGCTTTCCTTTAGGCGCGACTCTTTCGGATGTCAAGGCTTACGAAACGCGCCGCGCGATTTTCAACGGGGCGCGCGAAGTCGATATGGTGATAAATATCGGCGCGTTAAAATCGGGCGACGACTGCGCGGTCGAAGACGACATTCGCGCCGTCGCGGAAGCCGCGCACGAAAACGGAGTTTTGCTGAAAGTTATTATCGAAACCGCACTTTTGACCGACGAAGAAAAAGTTCGCGCGTGTCTCGCGGCAAAAAACGCGGGCGCGGATTTCGTCAAGACTTCGACCGGATTCGCCAAAGGCGGCGCGACCGCCGCCGACGTAGCATTGATGCGAAGAACGGTTGGTTCGTCGTTGGGTGTAAAAGCGTCTGGCGGCGTGAAGGGAATTGACGATGCCCGCGCAATGTTTGAAGCCGGAGCGACGAGAATCGGTGCGTCGGTCGGCGTGAAAATCGCGCAGGAAGCGAGCGGCGTGAAATCAAATATCGTCGCCGGAAACTATTAGTCGAAACAAATCTTTAATAATTCCGGCGGTAACTTTTTACTTCGGTAAAGTTACCGCCGGAATTTTAATTTGCCTTGAAATTATAAACGATAAAGCCGGTTGCTTTAATCGCTTTGTCGCCGACCAGCGCGGGTTTGAATTTCGATTTGCGGGCGGCATCTTCCGCAGATGCGCGCAGTAATCCGGGACCGGAAACAGCTTTGGCGGAAGTCACATTTCCTCCTTCATCAAGATTTATCTGCACCGTCACCTGTCCTTCGATTTTAAATTTTTGGGCATCCGGCGGATAAAGCGGCGTGACCATTTTTACCGCGCGCTCAATGTTTAACTGTCCGAGGCTGACAATTTGCGGCTGTGTTTTTGGCGATTCTACTATCGTTGCCGGAGTTTTCTCCGGTGTCGAAGCCGTTTCCTGCGGTCTCGGCTGCGTAAAAGTTTTAGGCTGCTCGGCTTTGGCTTGTTCGGTTTTCGCCTGTTCATCCTGAAGCCGTTTCAGGGCGTTTTTTGCGGTTTCGTTGGCGGCATCCAGTTCGACTGCTTTTTGGTAATCGGCGAGAGCTTTTTGAGCGTTGCCGAGTTTTTCGTAAGAGTCGCCGCGATTGAAATAGGCGATTGATTCTTTCGGAGAAAGTTCGATTCCTTTGTTGTAATCGGAAATCGCCAGGTCGTAGGAATTTTTGTTGTAATAGGAAAGTCCTCGGCTGAGATAACTCGAAGCGTTTTTTGGATTTAATTCGATAGCCTTGTCGTAATCCGCCACCGCCAAATCGTATTCGCCTTTGACCATATGGGCATCCGCCTGTTTTTGATAAAAGGCGAAATCGGGCGGAGTCGGACTTGGCGCAGGGGTTGAAAACGGAATCGGAGTTGGCGTTAAAGTCACTTTGACCGGCGCGCTTTTCTGCCGGATTGCTTCGACAAGTTCCTTATCCGCGCCTGTATTTTCGAGTTCTTTTTCAATCTCAGGTGTCAGCGCGAAAGTAATTCCGCGAACTTTAACGGCACTTGCCAGCAGTTTGTTTCTATCTTCGAGCGTGACTTTTTTCGAGCGCAGTCCAATCAGAATATCGGCTAAACTCAACGACTGCTGCGCCTGTCCGGTTTGCCAGACAATGGACAGCGAAAGCAGCAGCGACACCAATGAAAAAACGGAAAGAATATACAAACGCTTTGATTTGATTCGGGAAAGAGACGCGGAGTTCATAATTTTTGTTCCTCAATGCTTCGATAAATTAACTTTAATTTTTCGACAAGTTTTAACGTCCGGTTAAAACTTTTATAGTTTTCGGCAGTTAGTTGTCGTTGATAATATCGTCAACCGTAACGGCTTTCTTTTGAGTTGTCGGAGATTTGGCTGGCGGCAAAATTTGTTTCTTCAAGCGCGGTTTATTCGGCGCGGCAAATTTATTTTTAGACGACGGAAGTTCGGTCGCGGATTCCGAAACAACGGGTGCTGCGCTCGCGTCCGGCAGCGCGGAAGAAGCGGGCGAATTATTTATTTCGGACGCGGTTTGAGCGTTTGGAGCAGATGTATTTTCGACGGTCGGCGCGGGTTTGGCAGGTTCGCTTGAAGGGTTTGGTTGTTCCAAAACAGCTTGATTTGCCGCGCCCGGTTTGGGCGATAGGAAAAACCATCCGGCAATCGCGCCGCCGAGAATTACCAGCACAACGGCAACGGCGGCGATTCGTTTAAAACTATGATTGGTTTTCTGCGGTTCGGAAAACAAACTGCCGGATTCATCGGAAGATTCTTGTTTTGCGGCAACCGGCGCGGCTGAAATCGCCGCCGGAGTTTCAGTTTTTATTTCTTCTTTTGAGACTGCTGCCGGAGTTTCCGTTTTAATTATTTCTTTTGATGTCGGAGATTCCGGCGAAAGAGATTTATCGCCGCGCGATTCAAAAAATTCCGTGTCGTCCAATTCAAATAGTTCGCCATTTTCCGAAACCTGTTTTTCTTTTTCGCGCAAACGCTGTTCGGCTGATAATCTTTGCGCGTCGGCTTCGCGTAATTGTTGGTTGAGCAGTTCGGCTTGGCGTTGGTTTTCGGTTTTGGTTTCCTGTTTTTTTTGTTCGACATCCAAACGCTGCCGTTCGGCTGCGGTTTCTTTTTTCTCCTGCTCAAGAATCCGGCGTTTCTGTTCCGCCGCCTGCCGCGCATCTGTTTCCGTCTGTTTTTTTGTCTGCGCGACCGTCGCCTGTAAAATCCGGCGCATTATAATTGCCGAATCAAAACGGTTTTCGCGCTTGATTTCCATCGCCCGCATTATGACATCGGAAATAACCGGCGGAATTTCCGAATTAAGTTTCACAGGCGGCGGCAGCGGGTCGGATTTTCCTTCCAGAATATCAATCGAGCGGGCGAGCGCGTCAACCGGAAGGCAGCCCGTCATCAATTGATAAAGCGTCGCGCCGAGCGAATAAATATCGCTTCGCGCGTCGAGCGGCTGCTCTAAAATTTTCTGAGATCTTTCGTCATAACTATTCAGAATAACTTTTCGTGAAGCGGAATCTAAACCATCCCAAATTTGTTCGAGCGGAAAATATTGCAGATTCGCGCCGTCAGAATTTTGATTGGTAAAAGAGGCTGCGGTTTTCGCGTTTGTCGTTTTGGCGTAACTCAAATCGAGGAGTTTGATCTTTCCGTCCGTCGTTAATTTTATGTTCTGCGGTTTGATGGCGCGGTGAATAATCGGCGGGTCATGTCTGTGCAGATAATTGAGCGCGTCCAGCAACTGGTCAGTCCAATCGGCGGCTTCCGCAAACGAAAAGGGGCAATTATTTTTTTCAATCAATTCACTTAAACTGCTGCCGTCAACCAGTTCCAACACGAGATAATGATGGTCAATCTCCGAAAAATAATCGTGAACGTGCGGCAGCGATTCGTGCCGGATTTCGGATAAAATTTTCGCTTCGTCGGCAAAAGCGGATTTTCGCGTTTCGTCCTGCGCGGCGTTTGCAGTCTTTTTCAAATCAACCGAGATTTCTTTTAAGACGACGTTTGTTTTAAGAATATTATCGAATGCTTCATAGATTACGTTTTTTCCGCCCTGACCGAATTGATGAACGATGCGGAAGCGTTCTCGCTGTAAAGTTTTTTCTGTTTCCAACATAATCGGGATTCGGACGAAGAGTAGAGTTTGTCCGAATGTATTATAACCGCTGTTTGCGAAAAATAAAAGATATTTGTTGAAAATCTTTAAACAAAATTTACTAACACCTTGCGAAAATCTTTCGACGGTTTAAAAATATCCGCCGCGATAGATTTTTCTAAAATTTATGTCGTCAAAACTTTTTGCGGCATCAAATGTTTGTTGAACTTTTGCAGCACCGGATTGTTTCAAATCAAAAAAAACCTGCGTTTGCCGAAGGTTTTTAATGAAACTGTTTTCGTCGTAAAAACGAATAAAAGATTATGGCAGACGATATTAAATCAAGCGAAATCACGCCCGAAAATGTTTATCTGAACCGTCGAAACTTTATTCGCGCCGGACTTCTAGCGGGAACGACGCTCGCCACCGCCGGAATTTATAAATATTTCAACCAGCCGCCGCCGCCCGAAATTGAAACTGCGAAAATCGAAAATATCGTTCAGCCAAAAGAAACTCTGCCGGTTGTCAACGAAAAACTCAACAGCTTTGAAGAAATCACGAACTACAATAATTTTTACGAATTTTCGACTACCAAAACCGCCGTCGCGCGTGACGCGGAAAATTTCGTCACGCGCCCATGGACAATTGAAGTCGGCGGATTAGTCAACAAACCGAAAGTTTTCGACATCGAAGAACTTCTGAAATTTCAGCAGGAAGAAAGAGTTTATCGTTTTCGGTGCGTCGAAGCGTGGTCAATGGTGATTCCTTGGATTGGTTTTCCGCTGAAAACTTTGCTCGAAAAGGTCGAACCGACGGGCGCGGCGAAATACGTCGCGTTTCAGACGTTTTACGACGGCGCGAATCCCAAAAATCCCGAAATGAAACTGCCCGCAGGCAAAAACGGAATGCAGTCGAGCTTTTTGGCGGGCATTGATTTTCCGTATGTCGAAGGCTTGCGGCTCGACGAGGCTCTGCATCCGCTGACGATTTTGGCGACGGGGCTTTACGGCAAGCAAATGCCGAATCAGGACGGCGCGCCGCTGCGTCTGGTTGTGCCTTGGAAATACGGTTTTAAAAGTATCAAATCAATCGTCAAAATTACATTGACCGACGCGCAGCCGCCAACAACCTGGAATATCGCCGTGCCTGATTATTACGGATTCTATTCAAATGTTAATCCCGAAATTCATCAAACGCGCTGGTCGCAGGCGACCGAAAATCGCATCGGCGAATTTCGGCAGCGCGAAACTTTAATGTTTAACGGTTACGCTGACCAAGTAGCGAATCTGTATGCGGGAATGGATTTGAAAAAAAATTTTTAATGGTAAATGGTAAATGAAATCTTTTAATCATTTATCATTTACCATTTACAATTTATGTCCGATATAAAATTCAACAAAATTTTAATTTTCGTCAACAGCCTCGTGCCGCTCGCGCTTCTGGCGTGGGACGCTTTGCACGGAAATTTGGGCGCGAATCCGGTTGAGTTTTTTTTACATACGACCGGCGTTTTAACTTTAATTTTCCTGCTTGTGACTTTGGCAATTACGCCTCTGCGAAAAATTTCGGGTTGGAATGAATTGATTAAATATCGGCGGATGCTCGGACTTTACGCTTTTTTTTACGTTTGCCTGCATTTTATCACTTACTTTGGTTTTGACCGTTCGCTCAGTTTATCTGGAACTTTGACCGATATTTTCGAGCGTCCGTTTATCGCCGTCGGGATGTTGAGTTTTTTTCTGATGATTCCGCTTGCCGTCACTTCGACCAATGCAATGATTAAACGTTTGGGCGGAAAACGCTGGGCGAAACTGCATAAATTGATTTATGTTATCGCCGTTGGCGGCGTGGTTCATTACTGGCTGATTGTCAAATCCGACGTTTTTTATCCGCTCGTTTTCGGGCTGATTTTAGCGATGCTGTTCGGTTATAGATTTTATGCGAACAAACCGAAAATGCTGACAATAAGAAATTAAGTGCGAAATTCAAAGTGCAAAATGCAAAATAGAAATCAGTTTCTTAACTTTGCACTTTGAATTTCGCACTAGAATCATCGTTTGATTTGCGGAATCTGGTCAAAAGTTTTGCGGAAATCGCAGCCTTCGATTTGGACGGTTTTGCACATCTCGAAAAGACGCGAGCGCAGGCGCACGCCGATCCTGTCTTCGAGCGTTTCTTCGCGTCCGGCTTTGCGTTCGTCCAAATAATTAGTTGTAAAGATTGTTAATTTTTTGTCGTTGTAGCGCGTGTTGATAATATGCGCCATCGTATCTTTTACCCAATCGGTCGGTTTCGACGCGCCGATTTCGTCCAGCACCAAAATTTCAGCATCGAAAATCGGCTGCAAAACTTTCAGTTCGGAAACCTTTGAAACGGGATTATAGGAATTTTGAATTTCCTTTAAAAGCGCGCCGAATTCGTAAAAGCGGCACGAAAATTTGCGTTCGGTCAAGCCTTTTAAAATCGAAATGGCAAGATGCGTTTTTCCGACACCGACCGAACCCATCAACAGCAATCCGCGCTCGACCGCCGGATAATCCATCGTCAGTTTCCACGCGAATTTGTAAGCCCGTTCCTGCGAAGGATTCATCGCTTTGTAATTTTGAAAATGACAATTTTCGTAGCGGCGCGGAATTTTCGCTTTTTCGATTTGGCTGGAATGTGATTTCGCACGGCGGCATTCGCACGGACGCGCGCCGCGTCCGGCAACAATTTCGAGTCCCGCGCCAAAACAAATCGGACAGCTTTCCGACTCGTCGCGCGCGTCGAGAGTGTCGGCAAAATCCTGCTCAAACCCATCTCTATCCGCGTTGGGAACGGCATAAAGCTGATGAATTGTCGCTTTTTCCTGTGGCATCCGAAAACGGGAAACTCTTTTTTACTCTTTATTCCAAACTGACCTTGTTCGCGCGGGTTGTATTTCAACAAAAATGAAATCCGATTCTGGATTATAGCACTCAAAAAAATGATTTCAAGTTTTATTATTCAATCAAAAAACCAGTAAAAATCGGCGGTTGACGACAGTTTAAAAAATTGGAAAAGTGAAGTGATGAAAAGACAAGACTTAGCAATAACAAAAATTTTACATTCCGAAATGAAATTTGCGGGCAAATGTCCGAAACATTTTCTCTATGCTATATTTTAGACAGACATTTATTGCCGAAGATATGAGTTTCTTACAAAGTTTGATGATAAAACTCGGCTTGGCGGATTTGAACGCCGAGCGCACGCCGATTGCGGTTTTTCTGCTCGACGACGACCGCCGCCGTCATCGCTGGTTCACAAAAAGATTTAAAGGCGACGAACTCGCCATTGCCGAAACGGTTGACGAAGCCAAAGAACTTTTGGAAGAAAATTCCTACGACGCGATTTTTCTCGACCACGATTTGCTGCCGCATCATTACGAATCGAACGACCACGGCGATTTTGCGAATACCGGCTACGCGATTGCCGAATTTTTAGACGAGAATAAAAATTTGCAGCGGGCGGCAACCATTATCGTTCACACGCGCAATTCCGAAGGCGGAATAAAAATGGTCGAAAAACTGCGCGAAGCCGGAAGAAATGCCGAATATGTGCCGTTTCCGCTGCTTGATATAAAAATTAAAAACTACTGGAAACGTTGAAAATGCAAAATTGAAAACCGCTTCTTTAATTTTGCATTTTGCATTGGTTAGTATTTCTGGACGGTCGAATCGACTTCGTTTGACCAGGCGGTAATGCCGCCTTTCAGATTCGTCATTTTTCCTCTGTAACCGGCGCGCGTCAGAAATTGGATTGCCTGCGCGCTGCGCCCGCCCGCTTTGCATTGCAGAACGAGTTCGCGCGAATCGTCGAGTTCGTCCATCCGCCGCATAATTTCGCCGAGTGGAATCAGTTTCGCGCCTTCGATTTTGGCAAAAGCAAATTCATCGGGCTGGCGCACGTCAACAAGCTGTACATCTTCGCCCGCGTCCATTCTTTTTTTTAATTCGGTGGCGGTAATTTCCTGCATTTTTTCTCCGTTTTGATAAGTTTTTATTTATTGTTGTAGCCGATTGAGCTTGATTTTTCAAATCCTTACTGGTCGTAAAGATAAAGTCCCAAACCGAATTTCGCTCCCGCGCGGCGCAGAGCCATCGATTCGGCGTTTGACGAAGAATCGCCGTAGCTGTCGAGCGTTTCGTCTTCCTGTCCGGTCGCTTCACGATAAACAATGCCTTCCAAACACGGAATCGAAAGCCGCACGACGATAATCAATTTTCCGCCGACCGAATTCATCGAGCGAATTTCATAATTCCAGCCCGCCGCGTAATGGTCTAGATATTTTACAGCGTCGTGCCAGGCAATATAGGAAATTTCCTTGCCGCCCTGTTTGCGCGCGCGCAAATGTCGTTTGGCAACCGGCTTGGTCAAATCTTTGACGATTTCACGAATTGAACGCGGTTCGGTTGACGCGCTTTTTGATTCCAGTTCTTCGATTTTTTCTTCACTCATAATTTTAAATTTTTTAAACCGTGACGGTTTCGCGGTATTCGCCCCAGACTTTTCTCAAGCGATTGGAAATTTCGCCAATCGTCACATAATTTTCAACGCAGTCTAAAATTCGCGGCAGCATATTTTCCGCGCCGAGTGCCGCTTCTTCTAACTTTGACAAAGCATTTTCCGCTTTGACGGCATCGCGTTTGGCGCGAACGGCGCGGACTCTCTCGATTTGATTTCGTTCGATTTGTTCGTCAATTTTGAGAATCGGAATCGTTTCGTCTTCCTCGATTTGAAATTTATTGACACCGACGACAATTGCATTTTTTGTTTCGACGGCGCGTTGATAATTGTAAGCGGCTTCTTGAATTTCGCGCTGCGGAAAACCGTTTTCGATTGCTTTCAACATTCCGCCCATCGCGTCAATTTTTTCGATATATTCGACAGCTTTTGCTTCGAGTTGATTGGTCAATTCTTCAATCGCGTAAGAACCGCCGAGCGCGTCAACAATGTCGGCAACGCCCGATTCGTGCGCGATAACCTGCTGCGTTCTTAAGGCAATCCGCGCCGCTGTTTCGGTCGGCAACGATAACGCTTCGTCCATCGAATTTGTATGCAAACTCTGCGTTCCGCCCAAAACGGCGGCGAGTGCTTGAATCGTCGTCCGCACGATATTGACTTCCGGCTGCTGCGCCGTCAAAGTCGAACCGGCGGTTTGCGTGTGAAAACGAAGCATCAGCGATTTCGGGTTTTTCGCGCCGAAACGCTCTTTCATAATCTTTGCCCAAAGCCTTCGCGCGGCGCGGAATTTTGCGACTTCTTCCAATAAATTTAAATGCGAATTAAAAAAGAACGAGAGACGCGGCGCGAAATCGTCAATTTTTAAACCGACGCTCAAAGCCGCGTCAACGTAGGCGATGCCGTCGGCTAAAGTAAAAGCAAGTTCCTGCGCGGCGGTCGAGCCTGCTTCGCGGATGTGATAGCCGGAAATCGAAATCGTGTTCCAGTTCGGAACTTCCGACGCGCAAAAAGCGAAGGTATCGGTAATCAATCTCAAAGACGGTTTCGGCGGATAAATATAAGTTCCGCGAGCGATATATTCCTTTAAAATATCGTTTTGGATTGTTCCCTGAACTTTATCAAATGAAACATTCTGCTTTCTGGCGACGGCTAAATATAAACAAAGCAACGTCGAAGCCGTCGCGTTTATCGTCATCGAAGTTGAAACCGTGTCGAGCGGAATTCCGTCGAACAGCATCAGCATATCTTCCAAAGAATCAATCGCCACGCCGACTTTTCCGACTTCGCCCGCCGCCAGCGCGTCATCCGAATCAAGCCCGATTTGCGTCGGCAAATCAAACGCGACGCTTAATCCGGTTGTGCCTTGCGACAGCAGATATTTATAACGCGCGTTTGATTCTTCGGCAGTCGCAAATCCGGCATACTGGCGCATCGTCCAGAATTTTCCGCGATACATATTCCGGCGAACGCCGCGCGTGTATGGAAATTCGCCCGCGTTTCCCAAATCTTTTTCGTAATCGAAATGTGAATTTTCAGGATTAAAATCATTGGGCAGTTCGATGCCCGAAGATGTCTCAAACTTGTCGCGTCTTTCTGCCATAACGCCGACTAGATTATCATATTCGGAAAGGGAAAACATCTAAGAAAATTAAGCCGGAAAATGCACGCATTTCGCTCGTCGAAACTGAAAAGCGCAAGCGGCATAATGACATAAATTTTGTTTTTCTCGCGGCTTTTACTATCATCGGCAAAATCATTTCGTTCTTTCTGATATAATTTTTTAAATAAAAATGTTTGAATCCGTCGAATTATTAAACATCAAACAGGCGAGCGCATGGGCGACCGAACGCACCGGCAAAACCGTCACGCCGTCAAATATCGCTTATCTCGTCAACTACGGCAGAGTCAATAAAATCGGCAGTAACGGCAACATTTTAGTTGCCAAACAGGATTTGATTGATTATTACGAAAACTCGCAAAGAGAAACAAATTGGAGAAAACAGCTTGGCGAAGATTTAAATTGGGCTTTATCTTTCGAGCAATAATAAAGTATATGGAAATAAGTAAGTGGACAAAATTATTTGATAGATGAATCAGTGCGGAAACACGCTACGCACGTAAGTGTGTCTTTTGTGACCTTTCTGTCCGGTTACTTACACAGAGTTTCACTGGTAAAATCATATTCGGTCATCATTGAAGCCGAAAATGAAATAAACATCCTGAAATTGACGGTTATCAGAAGATTTGCGGACAGAATTTTGGTATTTGATTTCCAACGATGAAGAATTTTATATCAAAATTGTCGAGCCAATCGGATATAAGGCAAAAGAGAAAAATGCGGAGTTTCAAGAAGCCTACGCGATACTCATCAATAAATTCACTTTGGAATTTGCGACTGAGTTTTGTGATGAAGGCAGAATAAATTGGGAAAAGCCGTTACGGTTCAACTCCGGCAAAAAAATGAAAAACAGGTAATTATTTTACGGGCTGATTTGATAAAACAGGGCTGTAATTCGCTCACTCTATGCCGTTTTATCTATTGTCTAGCGACAAAAATAAAACGTCGCTCAACCAACTTGCCAAATTCTTAAAAATATCTTACATTTTGCGTGCGATTGGCGCGAATTACGTATGATTATCGCCACATTACTAATGAAAATCTTTCGTATTTAACGGGCGAGATTTCACAACTGACAACCGACAATCGTCTTTTGACTATTCAAACCGCCTCGCGTAGCATTTTTGTTAAACGCAAATGGAACTCGACGGAAAATCTAAGAAAGCGGCGCGCGAACTCGGCGATGCGATAAACGCGGCGATTGAAAAATCGGAGCGCGTGGCGCGGGCAATCGAAGATTTGCGCGAAATTGGTTACGAGCCGCGTCTGTCGCTAAAACTCGAAATCGGTTTGATGAAAACGTCGCGTAAAGCCACTGCCGAAAGAGAACTCGAACTGGATTTAACTGACGAAGATTTGCGCGAGTTGCGAAAAATGAAAATCAGCCTTGAATAATGGTGAATGGTAAATGGTTAATGAAAGAAAATCATTTACCATTTACCATTTACCATTTGGCTTGAATTACTTTAATTACGTTTCGGAAATCGAGGAAACATTCAACCGTCGGCGCGGGAAATATCTTTTTTTAAGCCCGCTCGATTGGGCGTTGATTGAATCCTGGCAAGAACGCGGCGTGCCGCTGCATATCGTCTTGCGCGGCATCGAAAAAGTTTTTGACAACTACGATGCCAAGCCGAACCGCAAACGGACGATTAAAGGTTTGAGTTTTTGCCGCGAGGAAATCGAAGCGCAGCACGAAGAATGGCTCGAACGACAGGTCGGGAAAAATGCCGGAGAAACAACCGCGCCGCAAAGCGAAAACGTTCTATTTGCTTATGATTCGATTCGTGAACACCTGCGGCGCGTGACGAGCGAATTGAAAGACGCGGCGCGAAACGCGGGCGATGATTTGCGCGAGAATTTAGAGAGAGTTTCGGCGCGGCTTGCCGAACTCGAAAAAGACTATGCTGATGCGGAAAGTCTGGAAAATTCGTTGAGTGATTTGGAAAAATCGATTGACGACGCGCTACTCGAAACGGCTGACAAAACGCGGCTTGAAGAACTAAACGCGCAAACCGTGAAAAATCTCGCGTCGTATCACGGCAAGATGGAAAAAGACATTTATCAGCGAACGTTTGATTTGATGATTCTGAAATCTTTGCGCGAGCGCGCCGGAATCCCGCGCCTGAGTTTATTTTATTTGTAATCTGTGTTATTAAATTCGCGTCTCCCAAAAAATTAAAAGGATGTGAACGGAAAATGAACAAACTGCAAATCAGAAAACTCGGAATTCTTTCGGTAGCGAAAATGTATGCGGCGGTGACGCTCGTGATGAGCCTAATTTTCAGCATTCCATTCGGTCTGATGTATATGGCTTTCGGCGGTATGATGATGGGCATCGGCGGCAGAAGCGGAATTGCGGCGGGCGGCGGCAGTATTATTGCCGGTTTGCTGATGATGATTGGACTTCCGATTTTTTACGGCGTAATCGGATTTATTGCCGGCGCAATCGGCGCGCTGCTTTATAACCTGTTTGCGGGAATGGTCGGCGGAATCGAAATAGAAGTTGAAAACTTTCAATAAGCGGGAATTAACTGTAAGAATCGAGAAAATCGTGCCGAACGGTTACGGCTTGGCGTTTGCCGAAGGCTTAACCGTTTTCGTCGCGCTTGCCGCCGCCGGAGATAAACTTCGCGTTCGGCTGCGCGAGAAAAAAGGCAAAATCGCGTTTGCGGAAATCGTCGAAATTCTCGAACCTTCGTCCGATAGAGCTGCGCCGGAATGCCGGTATTTCGGACGCTGCGGCGGCTGCGATTTTCAGCAGTTAAATTACGCGGCGCAGCTTGCCGCAAAACTCGGAATTATCCGCGATTGTCTGACGCGAATCGGAAAAATAAATTACGAAAAAGAAATTGAAATAATTGTCAGTCCGCAGCCTTACAAATATCGTTCGCGGGCGCAGTGGCATGCCGACACGCGCGCGCGAAAACTCGGCTATTTCAAACGTTATTCACACGAAATTATCGATGTCGAAAATTGTCCGATTCTCGACGATACGCTGGAAAAAACGCTGGAAAATTTCCGGCGGAATTTGAATTGGGAAGAATTTTGGGCGGAGAAAATTGAAATCGAAACGGCAAGCGCGGAACGTGAAGTTTCCGTATATTCTAACGAACTGATTGAACCGACGCGCGAAATATCTTTCACGGCGCGCGGCGAAAAATATCTCTACGACGCGGGCATTTTTTTTCAGGGAAATCAATTTTTGATTGAACGGTTAATTGATTTAGCGACAACGGGCGCGAGCGGCGCGAACGCGCTCGATTTGTTTTGCGGTGTCGGACTTTTTTCGTTGCCGCTGGCGCGAAAATTTACGAAAGTTTTCGGCATCGAAGCCAGCGAAAGGGCAATCGAATTCGCGCAAAAAAACGCGGAAAACGCGCGGCTCGCAAACGTCGAATTTTTCGCCGAAAACGTTGGAGATTTCTTGAACGAAAACAAACTTGAAAATATTGATTTCGTGCTGCTCGACCCGCCGCGCGCGGGCGCGGAACGCGAAACTATTGAAGCGATTTTGAGATTAAACCCGAAACAAATTTCGTATGTTTCGTGCGACCCCGCGACGCTCGCCCGCGATTTGAAAATTCTAACCGAAAGCCTTTATCAAATCGAATCCATCGCCGCGCTCGATTTATTCCCGCAAACGCACCACGTCGAAACGGTCGCGCGCTTAAATCGTAAAAGTTAGACGCAAAAAAAATTATTTGAATCGACAAGCGTCTTTTGAAAATTCTGCATCGAACAAGACGGGCGCGAAAGTAGATAAGATTTACTCGATAAGGAGAATTAAATGCAGTTTCGGTTAAAAATGTTGGCTGTTCCAGTTTTTGCGATTATCGTTTTTGCGGCGGGAAATAATTTCGCGCAAAACTCAAATCCGTCGAAGACAAATACGGCAACCGCGCAAACCAAAGACGCGGAAACGATTGATTTTAATTTTACGGATTTCACGGGCAAGCCGCGCAAATTCTCCGAGTTTCGCGGCAAATATGTGTTACTGGATTTTTGGGCGACATGGTGCAGACCGTGTTTAGCCGACATTCCAAAATTGAAAGAGCTTTACGAAAAACACGAGGGCGAAGGTTTCGAAATTATCGGGATGGATTCGGAAACCATCGGCGACGACGGTGACGCGCCCGACCCCGAATTTGCTAAAGAAACCGCCGCCCGCGCCAGACAAATCGTGACGACGCGCGGCGTGATGTGGACGCAGGCGACCGCCGAAACAGCCATTCCGGTGGCGAATAAAGTTTTCGGGGTAAAGGCTCTGCCAACCAAAGTTTTGATTGACAAAGACGGAAAAATTATTGCGACCATCGGCGAAAAGGACGATTTAAAGGCAATCGTCGAAAAGCTGTTTGACGAGAAAAAGTAAAAACAAAAATGAAAGAAAACTCGGCGTTTAAATTCGGCTGCGCGGCATTTTCGATGTTGCTGATTTTTGTACTGGCGGGAAGTCTGCGGGCGCAGAATCCGGTGGCACTTTCGATGACGGTCAGACCCGCGAAAGCGAAAGCGGGCGATAAATTGACGGCGCAGATTTCCGCGTCAATCGGCGGCGGCTGGCATATGTATTCGATAACGCAGGGCGCGGGCGGACCCGTTCCGACCAGAATCACGGTTGACGAATCGGGCGTTTTCAAAGCGGCGGGCAACGCGAGAGGTTCTGCGCCGCAACGCGAAATGGATGCAAATTTCGGAATCATAACCGAAACTTATTCGGGCAGCGCGACATTTACCGTTCCCGTTGCGGTTGACGCGGCGGCGCAGGCGGGCGCGCAAACTTTATCAATCGGCGTGCGTTATCAAGTCTGCAACGATTCGGTCTGTCTGCCGCCGAAAACCGTCAAAGTTTCCGCACCCGTTGAAATTATTGCGGGAACAGCAGCGGCGCAAACTTCGCCGACTCCGACACCGAGCGTTTCGCCGTCTGCGACACCGACTCCGAAGCCAACGCCGACGACAAACGCGAATATCAGCGCGAATTTAAATCAAAATTCACCGGCAAACATCGCCAGCGTCAATGCAAACGCGAACGCGGAAGCGAATACAAATACCGAAAATCTCGTTGCGGCGACGGAAAATCCGAATCCGCCGACTGATTTGGCGAGCGGTTCAACCGCGACAAATTCGGCATCGTCTCTAAATACGAATTCCAATTCGGGCGGCGGCTTCGATAAAAATCAATCAATCTGGTCGTTTATCTGGCTGGCGATGAGCGTCGGCGCGTTGTCGCTTTTAACGCCGTGCGTGTTTCCGATGATTCCGATTACAGTTTCTTATTTTACGAATCATTCGACCGGCGCGAGCCGCGCGTCGGCAGTTCGCAACGCGACCATTTACGCGCTCGGAATTATTCTGACATTTACCGCGCTCGGCGTGGCTCTGGCGGTCGTGTTCGGCGCGGCGGGCATCAATCAATTCGCGTCAAATCCCTGGGTCAATCTTATCATCACGGGAATTTTTGCAGCGTTCGCGTTAAGTCTTTTTGGCGCGTACAACCTGCAAATTCCGCCGCCGCTGATGAGCCGTCTCGACGCATACGCGCGCGGCAAAGAATCGAGTCACATTGTCGGATTATTGTTGATGGGATTCGTTTTTTCGCTGACATCTTTTACCTGCACCGCGCCGTTTGTCGGCACGCTGTTAGTTTTGGCGGCGCAGGGGCAGTGGCTTTATCCGCTGGTCGGAATGCTCGCGTTTTCAACCGTTTTCGCGCTGCCGTTTTTTGTTCTCGCGCTCGCGCCGCAGCTTATTTCGCAATTGCCGAAATCTGGCGGCTGGCTCAACTCCGTCAAAGTCGTGATGGGCTTGATGGAAATCGCGGCGGCGATGAAATTTCTTTCCAACGTAGATTTGATTTGGCGTTGGGGAATTTTTACGCGCGAAGTCGTGCTGGCAAGCTGGATAGCGATTGCCTTGCTCATCGGGCTTTATCTGCTGGGGAAATTCCAACTGCTGCACGATTCGCCGACGCAGAGCATCGGCGCGGCGCGTCTGATGTTCGCCTTTATTTCGCTCGCGCTGGGCTTTTATCTTTTGACCGGATTATTCGGCAAACCGCTCGGCGAACTCGAATCTTTTCTGCCGCCGATGAGTGAAACGACGATTTCGAGCAATCAAAAATCGGACGAATTAAATTGGATTACGAACGATTATGAAGCGGCTTTGAAAAAAGCGAAGGCGGAAAATAAGTCGATTTTTATAGATTTTACGGGCTACACCTGCACGAATTGCCGCTGGATGGAAGCTAATATGTTTCCGCGCAAAGAAGTTACGGGCGAACTCGAAAAATACGTTCTGGTGCGTCTTTACACCGACGGCGAAGGCGAACCTTTTGAAGGTTTCCAAAAGATGCAGCAGGACAAATTCGGCACGGTCGCGCTGCCGTTTTACGTCGTCACGGACGCGAACGGCAACCCGCAAAAAACTTTCTCCGGATTAACCCGCAACGCCGCCGAATTTGCCGCATTCCTAAAGCAAAATCAATAGGATGCGGATTTAACGGATTGTAGCGGATTAACGCGGATTCTTTTTTAGATAATCTGCGAGAATCTGCTGAATCAGCGTTTATCCGCGTCCTATTTCTTTCAAAATAGTTTTCGAGAAAATTATTCCGAATCTTTGGCTGCGCTTGCGATTTTTTTACGCAGATTGGCGGCGGCAGTCGTCGCCGGAACTAATTCCACATCTTCCACGTTGCCATAGACTTTTTTGCCGAACACGCCATTCCAAGGTGGAATAACAACCGAAATCGCGCCCTGCGCTTTTGCCTGACACGCCAGCCGTAGAAATGGTTTCGCTTCGTTCGGCTGGTTGTAGCCGAAAACGCGCATCTGTTTTTCTTCGCGCGGCTCGACATCCGACAACTTTTCCGCGCCGCCCAAAACGCCGACCCAGCAAGTTCCGCACGCCGCCGCGCGGCATTCGACGGGAATCACGCCTTCGATACAGCGCGCGTCTTTTTCAACCCAATTCTGCGATTGGTCACGCGCCGCCGCCGAAGCAATTTCTTCATCGCTGATGACTTTAAAATTCGCGTTCGCTTTATTCTCGTCGTAAGTCACCGTCCACTGTTTATCAATCGTTTTGAGAAAACCGAAAAAGCCCTGCGAATCGTCTTTAGCCCGATTTGCCAAAACTTTTTCGGGTGAAAGTTTGAGGTGATTTTTGTCGAGATAAACTTTTCCTTCCGCCGATTTGAAAGCGTCAAAACCTGTCTGCAAAAGCGTCATCAAACCGGCTGCCGTAATGCCAATCGTTAATGATTCATTTGTTTTTGCCGCGCTTGCCGCGTCTCTGGCGATTTGCCGGATGACATTTACCAAATTCGCATTTTCGTCCGTAAAAGATTCGGCAAATTTAACAATCGCGTCTTTGGTTTCCTTCCAAAAGCGATGACCGTAAAGAAATTTATGCGACGAATCAATCTGCGTTTTTAATTCGTAATCGCCCTGCAAAACAAATTTCTGAACCAGTTCGTCCTTATTTTCGACGGTTTGCAGTATGCGGAAAAGTTCCAGCGGGTAAAAGCGAAACCAGATTTGCGCCGCGTTCCGGTCAACTTCGTGAATTTCGGGAAGCAAAGTCTCAAGCGTCGCCAGCCACGCTTTTTCATCGAACTTATTTAGAAAAACTTCAAATTTATTACTCATAAAATTTCATTAAATTAAAACAAAAATCATAACAATAAATTTTATTACTTCAAAATGCCGCCGTGCTAAACTCTGTTCGCGGTTGTCATAAACTCTGTTCGCGGTTGTCATAAACTCTGTTCGCGGTTGTCATTATGACAACAAGGAAATTCTTATGGACAAAAGAATTGCTTTTCTCAAAAAACAGATGCTTTCAAATCTTAAATATCAATTTACAATCGAAGAAATGGCGCATTCTGTAAATCTTTCCGAGTCGCATCTTCTCCAGCTTTTTAAAAGAGAAGTCGGAATGCCGCCAATTCAATATCTCTGGCATTTGCGATTAGAAAAGGCGCGTGAACTCTTGGAAGCGAAGGATTTTTTTGAGAATGTGAAACAAATCCGAGCTAAAGTCGGAATAAAAGACCCAAGCCATTTTACACAACTTTTTAAAGCAAAATACGGCGCGTCGCCCACAGAATATAGCAGGCAGCACTGGGCAAAAATTGAAAGAGAAGAATCTAAAGCCAACGAATAATAGAATCGGCTGGTAAATAATGGTTTTCGCCAACAAATAATCGTTGACGAGAAGTTTCGAGAGGCAGAAAATAGTATTGCTTTATCCGAGAACAATTCAAATTTTGAGGCGAGATAATGTTAAGTTCACTTAAACATAACTTCGATACATCCATAAACATCACAGTTTTGGTTTGTCTTGTTGCGCTTATAGGTTTTTTCGGATACCGATGGTTTGTTCCGCAAACGCGGCAAAGTAATTACAAAGAAGATTTTGCGGAAGGAAAAACTCTTGCTGAAGTTCCAAATCTTGACGAAGGCAATTACGAAAAATCAATTATTCTTATATTGAATACAGATTGCAAATACTGCAATGCAAGTGTTGATTTTTATAAAAGACTTGCGAACACGAAATACGATACAAATTCCAAGCAGTTAGTAGCTTTGTTTTTACAACCCAAGGAAATCGTTGATAAATACATAAGCGAAAAGGCTTTTCCAATCAGAAGCATATCGAGCGTAAGTTTTGAGAAATTAAAAGCTGGAGTTACTCCGACTATAGTTGCTATTGATAAACAGAGGCGAATAATTAGAGCTTGGTTCGGAAAATTACCGCCCGATAAAGAACAAGAGGTCCTTGATGTGTTGGAGAAATAAAGTTCAAGTTTTTCTTCGGAAGTAATGGAAAATTTGAAAAACAGAAAAGAAAAAATAAAAATCAGAGGAGGAAAGAAGGATGAAAAAAGTAATGACTTTGGTTAAACTAACTTTTATAGCACTTAGCTTATCAATAATTATTGGGGTTGCGCCAACTCAAACAAAAGTTTCTGCTTGGGTTGATGATCCAGTAGAACCTGCTTGTCCAAGCACCAGTTGTGAATCAAGCATGGTTTTTTGGTGTAATTGCCCTGTGTCTGGCTGCGGAGGCTGCTACATAAATGACGGCGATCATGGGTGCGGAGTGTGTTCAAAGGGTCCAAAGGAAAGCGGAGACACACCTGCTTGGTTTAGTTTTTGACGTTAATTCAAATTGACGTTAATTTAAATTTGGTAGATATATACCCATTTTAGAAGGAGAAGTTAGTGCTTCTCCTTTAACCATTCCTTGCTGATTTAATTTCCACAGTAATTTTGTAATGGTTTTATAATTAAAACGGAGAATAAATGAGATTTAAAACAATGAGGAAATAAATATGCATAAAATTGCTTTACTGTTATTTCTCTTTTTCATTATTTGTTCTCTTAATTTTGCTCAAACGAAACACCAGAAAATCAGTAATCGGAGCAAACCAGCACGGATTAAAAATGAAAAGGAGAAAGAATCTCTAGAAAAGCCCAAAATTTTTGATTTTAACGGTAATCTTATTTCTGAAGAAAAGGCTAAGAAATTACTTGCTGGCATGGATGTCCAACCAGTAAATATTTTTGAAAATGGAAAATTAAGAGCAGTAAAACTAAGCAAAAATGAAGCAATTGGCAAACAATCTTCGGATTTTACATTTAACTTAATTGACGAAAGCGTAATTGCTTTTAGCGGACAAGCAGGGAAGATTACTGTTCTAAATTTCTGGTATGTCGGATGCAAGCCTTGTATGGCTGAAATCCCTTTACTCAATAAAATAGTTGAAAAATATAAAGACAGCAAAGACGTTGACTTTTTTGCAGTCACTTTTATTGCGCCGGAAGACGTGAATGGAATATCTAATCTGAAAAGTTTTTTGGAAAAGAATAAATTTGATTTTCAGATTGCCGTTGCTACAAAATCGGTTCTTGATGCCTTCAAAATAAGAGCATATCCGCAAACTATCGTTATAGATAAGGAAGGCAAAATTATTTTTTGGCGGCTCTCTTTAGGAAATGACGCAGAACCCCTTAACGAAATAATTGACGACGAACTTAATAAATAAGAATACAAAATCCACAGCCTTTCAATCCGCGCTTGACAAAGTTTCTGTAAATTCCTACAATCTGAAGTTTCGGACATTTCGTCTGAAACAAACTGTGCAGTTTTAAGTTTGTTTTGACAGCGTAGAATATTAAGCGAGAGGCTTAATATAAACAGTTATTGTGGCGTAAAACTAAACATCGCATTTTAAATGCTCCAGTGTTTAGGGCAAACAAATCTTCGATTCGTTTTGCTAATCTTTATTAAATTAAAGCCACGCCACAGAAAAGTTTTGACATGGGAAAGTCAACTAATCTACGCCGAGATTAAAAAACCCGACGATAAAAATTATTTTAATCGCAAGTAGTCGCTTGCGCTGACTGCCGAACGAGTTTCGGCAAGAGGCAGGTTAAGGCTTGCTTTCGTTTTTAATTAGAGAGAGTTTAGGAAAAATGCCAACGATTAATCAACTTGTTCGTAAAGGTCGCACGGCGATTAAATACAAAACGGCGAGTCCCGCGCTGCAATCAAGCCCGCAGAAGCGCGGCGTTTGCACGCGCGTTTATACGCAGACACCGAAGAAACCGAACTCGGCTTTGAGAAAGGTCGCGCG
>JBPCRW010000057.1:0-15456 GCA_050996405.1 Pyrinomonadaceae bacterium
ATAATTTCATTATCAATACGGTGGCGGCAGCCAATATCACGACTTCGGTTTACGACCATTTATTTTTAACCGAAGAAGAGATTCAGGAGAGAAAGGTTTTGTTCAACGCTCTCTCCGTCGGCTATACAACTGTCTCTCAAAGATTAGAGAAAATTTACTCCTCGATACCTAACTACCCGACCCCCAACTCCGTCATAGAAGATGGAGTGGATTTAGAGTTTTTCGCGCCGGTCAATCTTGAGCGATTGGCTGACGAAGAGAGAGAAATCGTCGTCGGCTGGGTCGGAAACAGTAAATGGGGCGGAGACGGAATAGACCATAAAGGAATCGAAACTATTATCAAACCGGCGGTTGAAAGTTTGAGGGCGGAGGGCTGCAAGGTGCGGGGTTTTTACGCCGACCGGCAGGAGCGATGGATACCGCACAATGAAATGGATGATTATTACAATTCGATTGATATTTATGTCTGCGCTTCCGATATTGAAGGCACACCGAATCCAGCCTTAGAATCGATGGCGTGCGGGCTGCCGATAATCACAACCGATGTCGGCATGATTCCGCAGTTATTCGGGCGATTGCAGAAGGAATACATTCTGCCTGCGAGGGGCATCGAAGAGTTAAAGAAAAAGCTCAGAGAATTGATTCAGAGTCCGCATAAGCGAGTGGCGTTATCGAAGGAGAACCTGGAAAGAATACAAAGTTGGTCGTGGAAAGAACTGAGCAAGGAGTGGGATGCGTTCTTTCGCTCAATGCTTTACTCCTCGAACGAAAGCTGCATTAGAGAACGCAGAGACAAATCAAGAAAACAAGTATTGGAAACATATCTGACTTCAGGTTCGGAAAGCGAGTTTGAAAATCAAGTTAAAGAACTTCGAGCGGCATTGCAAGAATCGGAACTTAGAACTGCCCAAGCGACCGAACAGATGCAATTAAAAATTAAATTAATGGAGCAATCCGCATTCTGGAAAGCCAGAGACAAATGGTTTAAATTTAAAAAGAAATTCGGATTTGCAAAGGATAAATATTAAGAGACTGCAAGAAATTCTGGGTTAAGCGAATTTGTGTTTAAAAGCGGAGACCATATCAATGAAAGCTCTAACGCTTTTTGGATATAAAAAATGGGAGTTTCAGAATCTTTTTTATTGCCGCTAAGAATATTTCCGGCTCATTGACATGCTCGATGGTTTCCAGCGAAATCACCATATCGAAACTATCCGGCTCAAATAATTCATCTATTTTCTCAGCCGCCGCCGCGATATATTCGACGTTCGGATGAGAAAAAACATTTTGCGCCGTCGTGATAGCTTCTTCCGATATATCAACACCTTTGACCGATTCAGCGTTCCAGAACGAAGCCATCGCATACGAGCCGTAGCCTTCTCCGCAGGCGACATCCAGCACCTTAAGTCCCCGACAAAGTTTTTGAGCAGTCGAATAACGGGTTAAATGGATTGCTAATTCAATCGCGCTGTAATTGTCTTCTGTGCTGAAACTTAATCTTTCAATTGACATCAAATAACCAATCCCGCGTATTCAGTTCTGAATGATGAAAAGTGTCGATTCGGAACAGATTAAAAAATGCGAAAACGTGCCGCGCTCGCAAGCGTATTTTTATCTATCACGCCCTTACTCCGTGCGAACTTCTGCAAAAAAAGGAAAGTCCTAAGTGAGCCATTCTACGCAGTTTATTAACAAACAAATTTCAGGAGAAATTTATCGTGAAAGGCGTTTCGCATTTTTACAAAGTAAATTCGGTTTCTATTTCGGCGGCGCGGACGATGCCGAACCCGGCGCGAAACCAGCCATTTCAAAATTGCCCCATCCATTGTCGCCGTTTTCTTTTGAACCGGTTTGCCAGCGATAATGAACATAATAATCATCCGGCAACTGCGGCATCTGATATTCCGTTTTATCGCCGAGTTCGCGCTGCATTGTTATCAGATAAACCGCCTGTCCCTTAGTATGACTTTGCGGAGCAGATCCATCCTGACCTCTGTTTAAGCCCTGCAGCGTGTTGCCCGAAATCGAAGTGTAGCCGATGGTTTCGCCGTTGTAGGTATAGATTTTACCGTTGGCGGGAAAACCGGCAGCACTCGACAACTCCATTGCGGTCGCGTCAGCCGTCACATCTTCGGCAAGCGTCGGATGATTGGTATCTTTTAAAAGTCTGAATTCAAGATTTTTGGGCGAGCTGCCGTCCGTCGGCGGCGGAAATTTAATCAGCCAATTTCCTCCGACGACATCAAATTTTTTTTCAGCAGGAGCATCGTTACTCGCATTTTCTGACGCTTCTTTCGAGGCTGGCTGGCAGGCTATACTAAGCGATATTACTACTAAACACAGAAACAAACCAAGATTTTTTTTCACATTTTTCATAATGGAGAAATTATAGAATAAAATTATGGAAAACGGAAAATTGCGAGTCGGCAAATGTATTCCGAAATGATGTAAGTGGACGAAATTATTTGATAGATGAATCAGTGCGGAAACACGCTACGCACGTAAGTGTGTCTTTTGTGACCTTACGTGCGTAGCGTGCTTCCGCATTTATAAAACAATTCTGTCCGGTTACTTAACGCTTTTTATGTTGGGAAAAGATAGCTTTAGTTAAAACAATTTTCCGGCACGTTTTCCATCGTATTTTTAATCAGCATATCGACGACCGGCTTGAAATCGTGGTTGTTTTCTTCCCAGACGCGCATCTGCTCATCGGCTGAAGTTCCGCGTTCTAAAATGGTGTGAATGTGTTCGACTTCTTTGCGTGAGCCTAAATCGTCCAAAACTTCGTCCACGAAATCGAGCAGTTCTCTGATTAAATCACGCGCCGGAACTTCTTTTTGTTTGCCCAAATCGAGCAGTTTTCCGTCCAAGCCCCATCGCACGGCGCGCCATTTATTTTCTTGAATCAACATCCGGCGATATTCGCGGAAACCAAGATTCTGGTCAACCAATTTGTGCAGCTTGGCGCAGATTGCCTGGCATAACGCGGCGATTGCAATCGTGTCGTCAACGCGCGTCGGAATGTCGCAGATCCGAAATTCGAGCGTCGGAAAAAACGGATGCGGGCGCAAATCCCAGTAAATTTTTTTCGCGTTATCAATGCAGTTCATTTTTATCAGCAAATTAACGTAATTCTCGAATTCCGAAAACGAATGAAAATGGTCTGGAATATCCGTGCGCGGAAATTTCTTGAAAACTTCCGAGCGATACGATTTTAAACCCGTGTTGTGTCCGAGCCAGAACGGGCTGGAAGTCGTCAGTGCTAAAACGTGCGGCAGAAAATAACGGGCGGCGTTCATAATCTGCACGCGACGTTCGGGGTCTTTGATGCCGACATGAACGTGCAGCCCGAAAATCAGCAATGAGCGAGCGACCATTTGCAGTTCTTCCACGATAAATTCGTAGCGCACGTCGTCGAAAATTTTCTGGTCGCCCCAGTGCGAAAACGGATGCGTCGAAGCCGCCACGATTTCCAGATTTTTTTTTCGCGCCAGCGAAGAAATTATGCAGCGCAGTTTGGAAATATCTTCGCGGGCTTCCTGCACGTTGGCGCACACGCCCGTGCCGACTTCAATCATTGACTGAATCATTTCGGGCTTGATTTTTTCGCCGAGCAGCAGTTTGCCTTCTTCCAGAAATTCCGAAACGTGCGAGCGCAATTCGCGCGTCTGCGGGTCAACGATTTGAAATTCTTCTTCGATTCCGAGCGTAAATTGGTCAAACATAATTTTTATAGTTGATAATCGATAACTGATAATTTTTGAATTCTTAATTACCGGTTATCAACTATTCGTTATTCTAAATCTAATTCGCTTTTTAAAACGGATTCCGTTTCTTTGGATAAATCCTGAAAGCGCACGCCGACACCTTTTCCCGGGTCGCTATAAACAACTGTGCCGTTTAAAGTTAATTCTTCGCCTCCGATTGTCATCCGCATAAAAATCGGCGTTCCGACTTCGAGCGTCGTTTTCGTCGTAATATAAAGTCCGCCGATGCCGATGTCGCGCGTGTTGGCGATGCCGGTCGCGTCGCCGCCGTTGAAACTTACGTCAACGACCAATTTTTTGCGGTCGGAATAACGCCTTTCTGCCGGAGAAAGCGCATCTTCAGAATCTTTTATAGCCATCCATTCCTCTCTGGTTCATAAAAATTTTAGATGTGATTTGCAAGTTTTAAAACCAAACTTGATTCATATTCTATCTTAATTTCCGGTTTGACAGTTAATAATTTTTACAATTACTGATAATTGATAAAAGGACATTTTAGATTATCCATTATCCATTTTCAATTATTTCTGCATTTCTTTGGCAAGGTTCAGAAAACTCTGCGCCGCTTGCGAAAGAACCGAATTTCGGCGGTAAATAATATGCAGCCGTCTTTCAAGTTTCATTTCGGGAACTTCCAGAGCTTTTAATTTCCCGCTTTTAATTTCCGATTCCGCCGTCAATTTTGGAACTAACGCCACGCCGACATTCAATCTAACCAGCCGTTTTATCGCTTCCAAAGCGGGCAGTTCAACGCCGATATTCAGGGTCGTGCGATGCTTTTCAAAAGTTTCGATGACTTTCTGACGATACGGCGAAGGCGCGTTGTGTGCAATAAAACATTCATTTCCGAGTTCTTTGACGGAAACACTTTTTTTATTTGCGAGACGATGTTTCGGCGAAACGATAAGCGCGAGTTCGTCCGTAAAAACCGCCAGAGATTTAACCGATGGGTCATTCGGTTTAAAGGAAATCACGCCGAGTTCGACTTCGCGCGCCATCACCTCAATCGGCGTTCGGCTGGCAACGCCGCGCCGGACTTCGACTTTGACAAGCGGATGACGGCGGCGAAATTCCGAGATGACCGGCAGCAGATAAAAAACCGTGTGTTCGTTCGCGCTCAAGGTCACTTTTCCTTTGTGAAGATTTCGTAATTCTTTGATGGCGATGCGCGCGGTCTGCCGCAGATTCAGCATTTGTTTGGCATATTCCAATAAAACATCGCCCGCCGCCGTCAGCGTTCCGTCTTTTGAAGAACGGTCAAAAAGTTTTTCGCCGATTTCCTTTTCGAGTCGCTGAATGGCTTGGCTGACCGCAGGCTGGGTGCGATTGAGGATTTCCGCCGCGCGCGAAAAACTTTTTTCCTGCGCGACGGCGACCAAAACTTCCAGTTGATTGATGTCCATACTTTATCAATTTTTACCGGACAACTTTTTGCCCGGCGTATATCTTAGATTTTATAGGAGTTAAATCTTTACCAGCCAATTCTAACTCTTTATCGAAAAACTTTCTACATAATCTTTTGACAAAACCGGCAGTTGTCGAAAAACCCCCTCATAAACAAAGATTATTCTTTTTTGATATACATAACCTTGACTTTTACCACCTTTTGAGTAGTATTTTCTTAATCGATGTTTTCGGAGTTTCCAATCAAGGAGAAAATCGAATGAAAATTGAAGAAGTCAGCATTTTCGACACGACTTTGCGCGACGGCGAGCAATCTCCGGGTTGTTCGATGAATCTGGAAGAAAAAATCAGAATGGCGCGGCAACTGGAATTTCTCGGCGTTGACATTATCGAAGCCGGTTTTCCGATTGCGTCCGAAGGAGATTTTCGCGCCGTGCAAGCGGTTTCTGAAGAATGCCGGACGGCGACGATTGCCGCGCTCTGCCGAACGGTCGAGGCGGACGTTTGGCGCGCCGCCGAAGCGTTAAAAAAAGCGCGTCGCTCGCGGATTCATACGTTTGTCGCAACCAGCGACATTCATCTCGAACACAAATTAAAAAAAACGCGCGCCGAAGTCTTGGAGATGACGCGCAAAGCCGTTCGACTGGCAAAAAATTCGGCGGACGAGGTTGAATTTTCCGCCGAAGACGCGACCCGCAGCGATGTCGAATTTTTGTGCGAGGTTTTGAGCGTCGCCGTCGAAGAAGGCGCGTCCGTTTTGAACATTCCCGATACGGTCGGCTATACGCTGCCGACCGAGTATTCAAATTTAATTCGGATTGTTAAAGAAAAAGTTGTCGGCGATAAAGATGTGACAATCAGCGTTCATTGTCACAACGATTTAGGCTTGGCGGTTGCAAATTCTTTGGCGGCGATTGAAGCTGGCGCGCGGCAAATCGAATGCACGATTAACGGTATCGGCGAACGCGCCGGAAACGCTTCGCTGGAAGAATTCGTGATGGCTTGCGTCGTGCGTTTCGACAAAATGCCGTATCGCAACAATATCGAAACGACGCAGATTTTTCCGACAAGCCAACTGCTTTCGTCAATCATCAGTTTCGACGTGCAGCCGAACAAGGCAATCGTCGGGCGCAACGCCTTCGCGCACGAAGCCGGAATTCATCAGCACGGCGTTTTAAGCAATCCTTTGTGCTATGAAATTATGACTCCCGAATCGGTCGGCGTTCCGAAAAACAATATCGTTCTCGGCAAACATTCCGGCAGACACGCTCTTCTAGCGCGTTACAACGAACTCGGTTACGAACTCGACGCGGCAGAAATCGGCGAAATTTATACGAGATTTACGACTTTAGCTGATAGGAAAAAAAATATTTACGACCAGGATTTACTGGCGATTTTGCCCGCGCAAATGCCGACGGCAATCGCGGCTTAAAATTTAATAGCCGCAAAAAGATACAAAATACTTAAAAAATTTAAAAAAATAATTTTTGTGTTTTTTGTGAATTTTTGTGGTTATAAAAAAACTTTTATGAAAATTACAGTTTTAGCAGGCGATGGAATCGGCATCGAAGTGACGCGCGAAGCGGTGAGCGTTTTATCGGAGGTGTCAGACGTTTTCGGATTAAAAATCGAGTTTGACGAACAGCTTATCGGCGGCGCGGCGATTCATCAAACAGGCTCGCCTTTTCCCGAACAAACGCGGGCTTCGTGTCTCGAATCGGACGCGGTTTTGCTCGGCGCGGTCGGCGCGCCCGAATTTGACGAACTCGTTCCCGAACAGCGTCCCGAAATCGGTCTTTTACAATTGAGAAAAACGCTCGGCGGTTTCGCAAACCTGCGTCCGGCAAAAGCGTTTCCGGCTTTGATTGATTCGTCGCCGCTGCGCCGCGCGATTTTTGAAGGCACGGATTTACTGATTGTCCGCGAACTGCTCGGCGGTTTATATTTCGGCGAGCCGCGCGGTTTTAACGAAAATAAAACGGAAGCCTTTAACACGATGTGTTATTCGGCGGCGGAAATTGAACGAGTCGCGCGAATCGCTTTTGAAATGGCACAAAATCGCAAGAAAAAAGTTACGTCGGTTGATAAAGCAAATGTTTTGGAAACGTCGCGTTTGTGGCGCGAAACTGTAACAAAAGTTGCGAAAAATTTTCCAGATGTGACGCTCGAACATCTTTTCGTTGACGCTTGCGCGATGCATCTGGTGACGAATCCGACGCGCTTTGACGTAATTTTGACGGAAAATCTGTTTGGCGATATTTTGTCAGACGAAGCGGCGGTGTTGACCGGTTCGCTTGGAATGCTGGCATCGGCAACCGTCGGCGGACAAATTGATTTGTATGAGCCGGTTCACGGTTCTGCGCCGGATATTGCCGGAAAAAATATCGCCAATCCGCTCGGCGCGATTGCTTCGGCTGCGCTGTTTTTGCGCCACACGGCGAAACACGAGCAAGCCGCCGACGCGATTGAAAACGCCATCGAAAGAGTTTTGGCGGAAGGCTATCGAACGGCGGATATTTCAAACGATAAAACTAATTTTGCGAAAACGAACGAAATCGGCGAACTGGTTTCACAATACGCGGTTGAATCGGCGAATACTAGTTTTGCTTTTCACGCGGTCTAAAAAGGATTTAACGCAAGGACGCTAAGAAGCAAAGGCGCAAAGAAATAATTGTTTTATTTTGCAGATTGAATAAATCCTTGCGCCTTTGCGTTAAAAATTATCTTAACGAATGAAAACGCTTTACGATAAAATTTGGGAATCGCACATCGTCGCGGAAGAAGCGGGCAAACCCGCGCTGCTTTACATTAACCTTCATTTGATTCACGAAGTCACCACGCCGCAGGCTTTTGAAGGATTACGGCTGGCGAATCGAAAAGTCCGCCGTCCCGATTTAACTTTCGCCACGCTCGACCACGCGATTCCGACCGTCAATCGTCATCTTCCGTTTCGAGATTCGATTGCCGCCGAGCAGGTCGAAACTCTGCGTCAAAATTGCAAAGAGTTCGGCATCAAACTTTTCGATTTAGACCGCATCGAACAGGGAATTATTCACGTTTTCGGACCCGAACAAGGTTTGACGCAGCCAGGAATGACGATTGTCTGCGGCGATTCGCACACGGCGACGCACGGCGCGTTCGGCGCGTTAGCCTTTGGAATCGGAACGAGCGAAGTCGAGCATGTTTTGGCGACGCAATGCCTTCAGCAAACGAAATCGAAAAATTTTCTGATAAACGTTTCGGGCGCGCTTCCGTTCGGCGTGACGGCAAAGGATTTGATTCTCGGCATCATCAACGAAATCGGCACGGACGGCGCGACCGGATGCGTCATCGAATATGCTGGCGAAGCCGTCAAAAATCTTTCGATGGAAGGCAGAATGACCGTCTGCAATATGAGCATCGAAGCCGGAGCGAGAGCCGGATTGGTTGCGCCCGACGAGAAAACTTTTGCGTATTTAAAAGATAAACCGTTCGCGCCGCAAGGCGAAGCGTGGGAAAAATCCGTCGAGCTTTGGCAAATTTTGCCGGGCGACGAAGGCGCAAATTTTGATAAAACAATTGAAATCAACGCGACCAATCTTGAACCGTTCGTCACTTGGGGAACGAGTCCGGGAATGAGTGTTAAAATTACGGAATCCGTTCCTGAATTATCGGAAGCGAAAGACGACGCGGAACGAAAATCTTTCGAGCGGGCGTTTGAATATATGGATTTGCAGCCCGCGCAGAAAATCGAAGAAATCTCGATTGACCGCGCGTTTATCGGCTCTTGCACAAATTCCCGCATCGAAGATTTGCGCGAAGCGGCGAGGATTGCCAAAGGTTACAAAGTCAATAAAAAGGTCGGCGCGATGGTTGTTCCCGGCTCGATGCAAATAAAAAAACAGGCGGAAGCAGAAGGCTTGGCAAAAATTTTTACGGAAGCGGGTTTTGAATGGCGCGATGCCGGATGCTCAATGTGTCTGGCAATGAACGAAGACGTTTTGCAAGCGGGCGAACGTTGCGCTTCGACTTCAAACCGCAATTTTGAAGGTCGTCAAGGACGCGGCGGCAGAACGCATCTCGTCTCGCCCGCGATGGCGGCGGCGGCAGCAATCGCCGGACATTTTGTCGATGTTCGGGATTGGAAGTTTAAAAATTAGTTTGTCGAGTTAGCGAAAACTTGCAAAATTCAGTCAACTCGGCAAACTCGGCAAACTCGCTCAACTATGAAAAAATTCACAAAACATACCGGAAAAGCCGCCCCGCTTTTTCAGGCGAACGTTGACACCGACCAGATTATTCCGAAACAGTTTTTGAAAAGCATCAAGCGCGCAGGTTTCGGCGCGAATCTTTTTAACGATTGGCGTTTTTTGAATGACGGAACGCCGAACCCGGAATTTATTTTAAACCAGCCGCGTTATAAAAACGCTTCGATTCTGCTGGCGGGGAAAAATTTCGGATGTGGTTCGTCGCGCGAACACGCGCCGTGGGCTTTGGCGGAATATGGTTTTCGCGCCATCGTCGCGCCGTCGTTTGCCGATATTTTTTACAACAACAGTTTGAAAAACGGTCTTTTGCCGGTCGTTTTAACGGAAGAAAAAGTTTCCGAACTCGTGCGCCGCACTGTCGAAACCGAAAATTATTTATTGACGATTGACCTTGAAAATCAGACCGTTTCCGACGAACAGAATTTCCGCGAGAAATTTTCAATTAACGAATTCAGCCGCGATTGCCTGCTCAAAGGCTTGGACGACATCGCTCTGACTTTGCAGCACGAAGCGAAAATCGACGCTTACGAAAATCGTTTTACAAAATGAAAAAAGGAATAGGACGCGGATTTTCACGGATTCGACAGATTTTCGCGGATTATTAAAATCATATCAGCGTTCATCCGCGTCCTATTTTTAAATTTAAAATTGAAATCTACAATCTCATTTGACACTCACTTTTCCGCAAGTTACCATAAATTCCTTGTTAATAAACGGATTTTGCGGAATAATTTTACTATCAAAGACTAAAATCAAGCGACTAATTTCTGCCTTGTTTTATGGGTTTTTCAACGATTGCAATTCACGCCGGTAACGAACCGGATACCGCGACGGGTGCGGTCAGCGTGCCGATTTATCAAACCTCGACCTACGCGCAGGAAGCTCTCGGCAAACACAAAGGTTACGAATACGCGCGAACGCAGAATCCAACCCGTTCCGCGCTCGAAAAAAATATCGCCGCGCTTGAAAATACGAAATTCGGCTACGCTTTCGCGTCGGGAATGTCGGCGATTGACGGTTGTTTGAAACTCGTCAAAGCGGGCGACCATGTGATTGTCGGCGACAACACTTACGGCGGAACTTACAGACTTTTCAGCCGCGTTTTGTCGAATTACGGAATCGAGTTTGAATACGTTGATACAACCGACGTTTCAAATGTCGAGAGGGCGTTTAAATCGAATACGAAAATGGTTTTTGTCGAAACGCCGACCAATCCCGTGATGAGCGTCACGGATTTAAAAGCCGTTTCGGATGTCGCGCACCAGCACGGCGCGCGTGTCGTCTGCGACAATACTTTTATGTCGCCGTATTTGCAGCGTCCGACGGATTTCGGCGTGGATATTGTCGTTCATTCGACGACGAAATATCTCAACGGTCATTCGGATTCAGTCGGCGGATTTGTCGCGCTCGACAATGAAGAAGACGCGAACTGGATTCAGTTTATTCAAAACGGAATCGGCGCGATTTTGTCGCCGTTCGATTCGTTTCTGGTTTTGCGCGGCACGAAAACTTTAGCCGTGAGAATGGAAGCGCATGACAAAAATGGACGCGCCGCAGCTAATTTTTTAGCCGAACATCCGAAGGTTGAGAAGGTTTATTATCCGGGTTTGACATCGCATCCGCAGCACGAACTCGCAAAGCGGCAGCAAAAAGGTTTCGGCGGAATGGTCGCCTTTGAAACCGGCTCGCTTGCAAACGCAAAAAGGGTTTTAGAAAACGTCAAAGTTTGCACTCTGGCGGAAAGTTTGGGCGGCGTGGAAAGTTTGATTTCGCATCCGGCGACGATGACGCACGCTTCCGTGCCAATCGAAAAACGCAAACAACTGGGCATTACCGACGGACTCGTGCGCGTTTCGGTCGGCATCGAAGACATCGAAGATATTATTTCAGATTTAGACCAGGCACTTGGTTAGTGGTAAATGGTGAATGGTGAATGGTGAGTTGAAGAAAAATTCTTTCACTCACCACTCATCATTCACCACTTACCACTAAAAAAATTATGTTAATGATTGAAATTTACGCTGCTTCTCATGTCGGGCGTGTTCGGCGCGGCAATGAGGACAACTATCTTTTATTGAACATCACGGATTCACAGGCGTGGTCGAGTTCGCAGGATGTCGGCGATTTTGTCGTCGAATCACAGAAATTCGAGGTTGGTGAAAACGGAATTGTGCTTGCCGTTTCGGACGGAATGGGCGGCGCGCTTGCCGGTGAAGTTGCCAGCAAAATGGCGATTGAAACTGTCGTCGAAAGGCTGCTGGACACTGACCCGGAGAAAACCATTTCCCCTGAAAATCAGACTAACTCGGTTGTTGAAAAACTTTACGACGCGACCGTTTATGCCAATAATCTGATTCATCGCCGCGGTCGCTCAGACCCGCAATATACCGGAATGGGCGCGACTTTTACCGGAATGGGCGTGACGGGCGACGGCGTGGATTTAGTGCAAGTCGGCGACAGCCGCGCCTACCTGGTTCGCAACGCGAAAATTTATCAGATAACGAAAGACCAATCTCTGGTTCAGCAGTTGATTGATTCGGGGCAAATCAAACAGCACGAAGCAGAAAGCCACACGCTCAAAAATGTGATTTTGCAGGCACTCGGCGCGCAGCCCGAAGTTTATCCCGTTCCGGCGCGTCTGATTCCGCAGCGCGACGACATTCTTCTGCTGTGCAGCGACGGTTTATCGAATAAACTACCCGCCGAAGATTTACTGAAAATTATTAACGAAGATATGAACCGGCTCAATGTCGCCTGCGGGCAATTAATTAACGAAGCAAACGCGCGCGGCGGCGAAGACAACATCACTTTGATTTTAGCGAAACTTTCGGGCAGCGATTTGCCCGAAGCGACCGACGACGAAGTTAAAATAGAAATTTTAAATTTTCCAGACATTCACGATACTGCCGACCAAGACGTTTAAACTGCAAAATGCACAGTGCAAAATGCAAAATTGAAATCCGATTCTTTATTTTGCACTGTGCATTTTGCACTGTGCATTAATTTTGCTTTCTCCATTCCGGCAACTCGCCGGTTCTCCGAACGTAAAGTGAAGAACCTTTGACGCTGACGACTTCGACCTTTTCGCCTTCAACTAAAGGTAATTCGCCTTCTTCGGGAAAAGCCGTCCACGTCGAACCGAAAACTTTTACTTCGCCTTTCGCCATCGCGCCGCGACTTGCGCCCGAAACCGTGCCGATTTGTCCGGGCAGCGAATCTTTTCCCGACCTGAGTTTATTTTCGTCGTCGTGCGAATAATAATTTGCGAAAATCGTGCGCGAAAGCGCGGTCAAAATAATCGAAACAACCGCGAAAATCAAAAATTGCCAGCCTAAGCCAAATCCTAAATATCCGACAAAAGCCGCACAGAGCGCGCCGATGCCGAACCAGAGCAACACAAAACCAAGCGTGAAAACTTCGGCGATGATTAAAATCACGCCCAACACGATCCACAAAATCCACGCTAACGATTCCATATTTTTCAGAAATTGAAACGATTCTTTTCCGCAATCAGTATGGCAACAAATAAAATTTTTGTCATTTGATTTCGCGCCCGTTTGCCGCTTCGTCAAAACTCGTGATAATCTTTTTCTCGTGCTGGGGTGGCGGAATAGGTAGACGCACAGGACTTAAAATCCTGTGTCCCTTGTGGACGTGCGGGTTCGATTCCCGCCCTCAGCACCACATATGTCTTAATCAAAACCAATAAATACCGCGCTATCCAATTAAACAAAAGACTTTATTACTTTTTATACCTGCCGAATAAACCCAAGAAACCGATAAAAACTTTGAATAATGGACAAAAAGCGGACAGGTTCTATTGCGCTTTTTGCCAGACGTAAAACCATTTGTTTTGCTGTTTAATAATTGCCAGCGGAGAACGCCCGTGTATTCGGGCGGTATGTAAGCTGATGAGAATATGACATTCCAAATAGCCTGAAAATCCGGCGGAAAATTCCCGCCGCCCAAATTCACGCCCGACACCGTAATAACCAATGGTGCTAGTTCGTGATGCTGAAAACAAAAGACTTAGCAATTCATAAAAAGCGTTATTTCGTGATTTTGCTGAAATTCGCTGAGATTTGCCGAAAGTCACTTTCAAAGTAAAAATGAGTTTCCTTTATTTTCAACAACTTAGCTTTTTTCAAACTAGCACCATTGGTTAATAGGGAAAAACTTGCCGTCCGCCTTTTTTATTTTGCGGAAATGGCTGGTAAAATTATTAACACCGACAAGGCTGTCAATTCATACTTTTGAATACCTTCCCATCTTTCAAGTAATCTCATCTGTCTGAACAATAAATGAATGAGTCCAATGGTCGCAATATGACCGCTCAATGCGCCTGCAATCAAATAACTTCCTCGTTTGCTTATTAAAAGAAATACCGAAGCCGCCAGAATAATTAGCACATAACCAAAATCTGAAGTTTCATACCAAAGGAGTATATGCAGGAAAAGAAATTGCTGTGCCGTTTCTAACTGGTAAATGAGATTATATGTAGAAAAAATTCAGCAAAGCCAGAGCGAAATAATTACCTTCGGCAAATAAAAAAGTATTGATTTTAATTTTTGCTTCATACCTTTTAGGTTAGACACCAAAATCTTTTATTTGTTCCTCAGTAGTTTTTGTTAGCCAAGCGCGAAAGCCGAACGATTGAGTTGACGTGGGCGAAACTGCCACACGCAAGTTAAAGTTTAACGAAAGACGTTTTTATGAAGCAAGTTGTTTCGCCTCACGTCCAATGATTTGTTCGACCTGTCATTGCGGGAAAAGAACTCCGTAATCATCTTCAATATATCCTTGCACAAACTCCGAAAAAGAACTAGCAATTTGTTTTGGGTCATTATCGTATGCGATTACAATAGGATTTGAAGATGCGTCATCTGTCAAATAAATAGCGTAAACGTGCGCTGAAATGCTGTAATCGGCAAAGATAAAATAAGATTTTGCTTCAGGCTTACGCGACCATTGTTCGTTTAACGGCACAACTTCGGCTAAAGGCAAAAACGTAATAAAGTTTCCATCTACGTCCGAGTTATAGAATCCATCTGCCGTAGAGAAATAATCTTTTAAGTCATCAGGCAAATGAATATTGTATTTGTTTTCAAAATCACGCAAGTCAGAGTCGGACGCACCGCACCGCAATTCTATTTTGCAACGCAGCCAAAATTGTTTTAGAGATTCCCCGATTGCAGGCATCGCGTTTATTTACCAAGAAAGGTCGAACGATTGAGTTGGACGTGGGGCGAAACCAAATACACGCAAGCTAAGGGAAACCACGCAACTTTTTAAGAGAGTAGCTGTTTCGCCCTCACGTCCATTGAATTGTTCGAGAGCATTTTCACCGTTCAACTTTAACTGTCAGCCTCATTTCCGCGACACGCAACCCGAAGTAAAACATTTCAATCGTGTTGTGGATAACTCCGTTTTTTTTAAGTCTATTGTCATCCACGCAGCGCAGCCGCCATTTTCTGCCGCCAAAATCTCCCAAAATATAATATGGCGTAAAGCTAAAACCTTTCTCGTACAGAATAATATCTGCGCCCAAAGGCATATCATCTGCCGTGATATGCACTCGATTAGAAGCCACAAGTTCGGCAAACATCCTGCGCTCGATAACTTTGCCCGATGAAAACTCGAACGATTCTTCGACTTTCCAGATTGTCTCCGAAAGCCATAGTGGACGACTCTGAAAACGAATTTGCTCTTTTGGAACGAGCCACAAATTGAGCCGACTTGGAATTAACTCGCCTTCGCCGCGCCAAATGCCGGAGAAAAACTTGCGCGGCTCAAGTGGAGTAATTTCTTCTGCCATTATATTTACGAACCGTTACGATGCTGTCGAACGGTTGAGATGACGTGGGGCGAAACCAGCCGCATACAAGCAAAGGGCAAAAGACAACGTGATGAAAAAGTAGCTGTTTCGCCCTCACGTCCAATGATTTCCTCCTATGCAAAGTCAAATGTTAAGCTGCGGCATTCAGTTGTCGCAGCTTGCGATTATACAAACGATCTTCCAGATACCAATAGTCCAACTC
>JBPCRW010000124.1:0-5206 GCA_050996405.1 Pyrinomonadaceae bacterium
TTTGAGTCCGTTATTGTTCCTTCAATATTTGAAGTTGTCTGTGCGGTTACGCTGATTGATAAGCCGACCAAAATAGTCAACACGCACGAGCCGATAAAATATTTAATTTTTCGCATTGTTTCCTTTCGCCTCTCAAAACTGAAAATTAGAAATTAAAATTGCATTGTTTCCTATGCCCTTGCTAGTTCTTGATATTCGGTGGTCGGTGTTCAGTTAAAGTCAAAAACCGGAATCTATTTTCGCTGACCACCGAACATTGACTAAGATTCCCGATACCAGCGCGCCCCATTACTATCTTCCGTGTCGGTTTGTTCGAGCAGTTCAAGCGCGCGTTTCGGCTGGCTATGAGCGCACGCCACGAGAATCGCGTTGATCGCCGCGACCGGAGCGACGTAAGAATCCAGAAATGAAGTGCGAGCGGTCGAAGCGATAAGATACTGTTCGCAAAAACGCGCAATCGGTGTGTTGTCGCCATCGGAAATGCCGAATGTCGGCACATCCTGCCGCCGCGCCCGTTTTACCGCTTCGATTGTTTCGCGCAAACCCTGACCGAAACTGATTGCTATCAGCAAATCATTTTTGGTCATAATTCTGACTTTGTTTTGCACCACGCCGGTGCTGCCCGCCGGTGCTTCGGCATCGCAGCCTAAGCGCACTAATCCGTAAGCGAGCAGACTCGCTAAAGGCGCGGCAAAATCTACTCCGACGATGATGATTCGGTGAGTTCGGTGAATCTGCTTGACCAGCTCGATGATTTTATATGAATCGAGTCCGTCTTTGAGCATTGATAAATTCTCAAGGTCTTGATCCACGCTTTGATGAATATAATCGGCGACGCTGTTATTCTTTTTCGCTGCCGCCTTCATCGAAGAATACGGCGTGATTTGCGTGACGAAATGATCGCGCAAATCATGTGCGAAATCGGCGAATTTTTCATAGCCCATCGCCTGAATTGTCCGCACGATGGTTGACGAATCAACTCCGTAACGCCGCGCCATTTCACGCGATGAAAGAAAAAAAGATTCGTGCGGCTCGCTCAAAATTCGGTTTAGAAGGCGTTGACGGCTCGCGCTGAGATTTGTTCGGGCTTCGACGAATCGCGTTTCAAGCGGCGTTTGTCCGTCTTTCGCAATCTGTCCGTTTGGCAAATTGCCAAGCCCATCAATGGTTGAAGTGCCGACGGTTTTCTGGATAAGGGATTTTCTTGAATCGTTATTTTTCTCCATATTTAATTCGCTCTTTCGCCGACAGAATTTTATATGGTCAAAAGTTTATCGGTTGATAAAACTTTTTGACTAACCTGCAATGTCTTATTACTTCAAGCTGTTATCGCGCTTTTTTCCGCAAAAAGCGCGGATTTGATAACCGGAAATCTGCATCAATTGTTGCATTAAATTTGTAGTAGAACGGATATTACACCTGACGGTGCAGATTGTCAACAGATTTTTCAATTTTGCGGCAATTCGTGTTTTTCGTTGACACTCTGCAACAATTGATGTAAAAACAACGTCATCAAGAACATAATCTTTAAGCGTTTGAAAGCATTCAAAAAGGAGCGCGGGCGAATATGAAAACTACGACAAACTTTTTCCGAAAAAATGTTTCGGTTTTAGCGGCAACACTATTTTTGTTTTTATTTTTTTCGGGTTTTATTTCGCCCAGCCGCGCTCAGGCTGTTAATCGAAAAAACACGGAGAAAAGCGGTTCGGGACAGGATTATCAAGCGGCGATTCAAATGCTCGATTCATTTATTCGCCGCGAAATGGCGAATCAACAACTGCCCGGAATTTCCGTCGCGCTGGTTGACGGCTCAAATATCGTCTGGCAGCAGGGTTACGGTTTTTCCAATGCGGCAGCGAAAACTCCGATTACCGCCGACACCGTTTTTCGCGTCGGTTCGGTTTCCAAACTTTTCACCGACATCGCGGTAATGCAACTCGTCGAACAGGGCAAACTCGATTTGGACGCGCCAGTGACAAAATATCTGCCTGATTTCAAGCCGCGTAATTCTTTTGATAAACCCGTCACTCTGCGCCAATTGATGTCGCACCGCGCCGGACTCGTGCGCGAGCCGCCGATTGGAAATTATTTTGATTCAAACAATCCGACGCTCGCCGCCACCGTCCAAAGTCTGAATCAAACCGCGCTTGTGTATGCGCCCGAATCACGCGCCAAATATTCAAATGCCGGAATTGCGACCGTCGGTTATATTTTGGAAAAAACGCAAAATCAGCCGTTCGCCGATTATCTCAAAAATGCTTTGCTTGAACCGCTCGGAATGAAAAACAGCAGTTTCAAACCGACGGCGGAAATTACCAAAAATCTGGCACACGGGCAGATGTGGACGGTTTTCGGCAAGACGTTTGACGCGCCCCGTTTTGAACTCGGCATCGCGCCCGCCGGCAGTATGTACACGACGACCGGCGATCTGGCGCATTTTGCAAGCGCGTTGTTTGTCGCCGACAGTAACGCGCCAAACGCGATTTTGAAAAAGGAAACGCTCGAAAAAATGTGGACACCGCAATTTGCCGCGCCCGATCAAAAAAGCGGATTCGGTTTGGGATTTTTTATTTCCGATTTGGACGGACATCGCCAGGTCGGACACGACGGCGCGATTTATGGTTTTTCCACGCAGTTGAGCATTTTGCCCGACGACAAATTAGGTGTCGTGGTTGTTACCACCGAAGATTTTTCAAACGGTGTCACCAAGCGCATCGCCGATGCCGCTCTGCAAACGATGCTCGCCGAACGGGAAAATAAGCCGCTTCCGCAGCCCGAAATTACTTCGCCCGTTAATTCCGATTTTGCCAGAAAAATCGCCGGACGCTATGCGAATGGCGATAAAGCCTACGATTTAATCGAACGCACCGACGGTCTTTCGATTTTGAACACAGACGGCGGATTTGAAGCGCGTCTTCGTTTCCTCGACAAAGCGTTAGTAACTGACGACAAATTTACTTTCGGCACACACGTCGTGCCAAGCGCAGACGACAATAACATCACCGTCGGCGACGCAACTTTCAAGCGCGTTTCAGTCAGTAAGCCTGCGCCTGCGCCGGATAAATATCGCGGTTTGATTGGCGAATACGGTCCCGATTACGACACGCTTTATATTTTTGAACGAGGCGGCAAATTGTGGGCGTTGATCGAACAGTTTGAATTTGATCCGCTCGAACAAGTGTCGGAGAATGTTTTCAATTTCCCGAAGCGCGGTTTTTACGACGGCGAGCAGCTTGTTTTCACGCGCGACGCAAGCGGACACGCCACCGAAGTCATCGCCGCAGGCGTCCAATTCAAACGCCGTCAAGTCGGACCGGAAGAAGGCGCGCAGCAATTACGCATTCAGCCTGTGCGTCCCGTCAGCGAGTTGTTAAAAGAAGCTCTGCAATCCCAACCGCCGGAAGAGACCGGCGATTTTCGCCAGACGGATTTAGTCGAATTAATTAAACTCGATCCGACCATCAAACTGGACATCCGCTACGCGACGACGAATAATTTTCTCGGCTCCGTTTTTTATTCGCAGGCGCGGGCGTTTATGCAGCGTCCGGCGGCGGAAGCTGTCGCTCGCGCCAATCAGAAACTGCACAATCAAGGTTACGGGTTGCTCATTCACGACGCATATCGTCCGTGGTATGTCACGAAAGTTTTCTGGGACGCGACGCCCGACGACAAAAAGATTTTCGTCGCCGACCCGTCGCAAGGTTCGCGTCATAATCGCGGCGCGGCGGTTGATTTGACGCTTTACGATTTAAAAACCGGCAAGCCCGTCGAAATGGTCGGAACTTACGACGAGACGACTGACTGCTCTTACGCGAATTATCCGGGCGGAACTTCCCTCCAGCGTTGGCATCGAAAACTTTTGCGCGATGCGATGGAAAGCGAAGGTTTCACCGTCTTTGAATTTGAATGGTGGCATTTCGATTTTCAGGATTGGCGCAAATACCGCATTGGAAACACGCGGTTTGAAGACATCGGTCAAAAATAAGCCGGATAGAATTTATGCAGACAAATTCGCCAAAAGGAAAAGTCAGAGTTGCGGGCGGACAAGGATTTTGGGGCGATTTATTGACCGCGCCGGTCGAACAGGCGCGCGGCGGACAGATTGATTATTTGATGCTCGATTATCTGGCGGAAGTTACGATGAGCATTTTGCAAAAGCAGACGACGATATTTTGCCGCGCCTCGATGAGTTTTTGGAAAACGGTATCGAAATAAAAAATATGGACACCGGAGAACCGCTTTCGGCGATCCGCGACCGCGTTCAATCGGCAAACGTCTATCTCGGCGCAAAACCGCTGGTTGACGCGCTCGACCAGGGCGCGAATGTCGTTATCGGCGGGCGACTTACCGATACGGGATTGACGCTCGCGCCCTTGATGCACGAATTCGGCTGGACATTTGAAGACTGGGACAAGGTTGCCGCCGGAACGATTGCCGGACATATCATCGAATGCGGCGCGCAGTGTTCGGGTGGCAATTGCCAATACGATTGGGCAAATATTCCCGATCTGGCAAACGTCGGCTTTCCGATTGTCGAAGCGTATCCGTCGGGCGAATTTGTTATCACGAAACACGAAAACACGGGCGGGCGCGTCAATATCCAATCAATCAAAGAACAGCTTTTATATGAAATGGGCGACCCGCACAGTTATATCACGCCCGATGTCGTCGCCGATTTCACGACGATTCATCTCAAAGACGACGGCGAAAATCGCGTCAAAGTTTTCGGCGTCAAAGGCAGCCCGAACACGGAATTTTACAAAGTTTCGATAGCTTATTCGGCAGGCTGGAAAGCTGTCGGGACGCTCGTCTATTCTTACCCGGATGCTTACCAAAAGGCGCAGGCGGCGAATAAAATTCTGCGTGCGAGACTTCAAAAACTCGACTTGAAATTCGATGTGATTTTAACGGAATTTGTCGGTGTCAACGCCACGCACGGGCATCTCGCGGGCGAACCGCCGAAGGACATTCCAGAAGTTCAACTGCGTTTCGGCGTGCGCGGGCAAAGTAAAACTGATATCGAAAGATTTACCAAAGAACTCGCGCCGCTGATTTTAACGGGTCCGGGGTAGCGATAGCAATGGATACTGTTGGCGAATTCAAAAAGCTTGATTTATCATTCTCTAAAAACTTTTGGAGGATGCTATTTTATGTCACTACGCCCTGAACAGATTCCCGTCGTTCCCGCAGAAACTGTCCGTGTCGC
>JBPCRW010000125.1:0-3761 GCA_050996405.1 Pyrinomonadaceae bacterium
CAAATATGGGAATGGCAGAGTTTTCAAACATCGGGCGCGGAGGTCGAGATAATAAAAATACCCCGCTCCTATCTGGAATGTTTGACAGAAACTCTGTGCTTCGTTTCCTAAATTGGATAAAGTCGAGCTTAGGTTCAATTTTGTTTTCAACCGTTTCGGCACAGACTTCGGAAGAAAAGGCGGCGCGCGAAGTTTTGACGAAAAACACGACGGCGTTCGAGCAGAACGATTTGGCGACGCTCGATAAAATTTGAACGAATTACGAAACGATGATCGTGATTGAAAACGGACGCGCCAACTACGGACGGGCGGATTATCGCAAAAATCATCTCGTGTCAAAAATGAAGGAAATTGAAAACACGAAATACGCTTCATCGGACGTGAAGATAAAGATTGACGGCAAGACGGCTTGGGCGACTTTCAAATACATGATTTTCGGCGACTCCAATGGAAAACATTTTGACGGCGAACTGGGAACGGCGATTTTAGAAAAACGCGACGGCAGTTGGAAAATCGCCCGCCGGCATTCAAGCGCGCCGCGCCGACTCCGGCGAAAACCAATTAGTTGTTCGTTAAGTCAAGACGAAAATAGAGCAAAAATTTCGCAAAATCATCGCTCGAATGTCAAAACGAAAAGCTGAACTTTCGCAAGCGGCATTTTACCCGACGAGGTATTGTAAAAATAATTGCGAATTAGCGGAAAACATTAGACATTGAAAGTTTAATAAGGACAAATTCCAAACGGCTTCTGACAGCAAACTGCTGACAAATTCTGAAACTTGATGACCGCATCGGCAAAGATTAAAACCGAATCAGATGTTCGCGCTTTCAGCGAAAATCTTACCGTGAATCGCCCGGACAACAAAAATAGTTTGGTGTTAAAAGATACCAACTGTTGTCTATGCGGTGAAACAGATGCCGGAATAATCGGCACGGGCGAAGATTTTGAGTATCGAACGAGTTCCGATAATTTTACGGCGATGCTTTGCAATGGATGCGGTTTAGTCTATTTAAATCCGCGCCCCGCGCTTTCGGAATTTTCCAAAATTTATCCGGCAAATTATCACGCCTTCGAGTTTTCCGAAAAGGAATTCGGCTTTGTTTTCAACGTCCGGCGAAGGCTCGAAGCGAAGCGATTGCTGAACTGGTGCAAATCTCTGCCCGAAGACGCGCGGATCATTGACATCGGCTGCGGCGACGGATTTCATTTGGAACTGCTCCGCGATTTCGGCGAAAAATCCTGGCAATTGGAAGGCGTTGATGCCGACGAACGCGCCGCTTCTGTTGCCGAAAAGAAGAACTTAAAAATTCACTGCGGACTGCTCGAAAACCTTGATTTGCCGCAAGAATTTTACGATTTAGCTTTGTTGATTATGACCGTCGAACACGTCGCCGACCCGGTGCGGCTTTTGCGCGATGTGCGCTCTATTTTGCGTCCCGGCGGGCGCGTCGTAATTGTTACCGACAATACCGAATCCTTAGACTTCAAACTATTCAAAAACCGGCATTGGGGCGGCTATCACTTTCCGCGTCACTGGAATTTATTCAACTCGCAAACGATGCGCCGTTTGGCGGAAAAAACCGGAATGGAAGTCGAAAGTTTACGGACGCAGGTTAGCCCGGTGAACTGGGTTTATTCGATTCGCAACCGTCTGACCGACAGCCAAGCCCCAACTTGGCTCGTCGAGCAGTTCAGCTTAAAAACTCCGATTTCGCTCGGCGTTTTTACGATTTTTGACATTTTTAACAATCTTGCCGGACGCGGCGCGCTGCTGAACGCGGTTCTTAAACGTCCCGCGTAATTAGCGAAAAAAAATTATGAATGCAAAGACACAAAAAACCGTCGTGATTCTCGGAGCCGGTCTCGCCGGACTGACCGCCGCCAATTACCTGAAAGGTAAAAATGTTCCCGTAATTCTTTATGAAGCCGGAAACAAAATCGCTGGACTCGCGCAGAGTTTTCACGACCAGGATGGTTTTACATACGACTTCGGGGCGCACTTCGTCACCAATCGTTTGGCGAAAGCAATCGGAATCGAAGATAAATGTCGGACGGTGAAGCATTATGCGGAAACGGTCTGGCTTAGCGGAAAAAGTTACAGCTATCCGTTTGGTTTGATGAAAGTTCCGCGAATGACGTTAAGCGGCATTTCAACCAAATTAAAATCGCTCGGCGGCAGTCAAAAGAGCGAAACGGCGGCGGATTGGTTTCGCGCCGCATATGGCGCGGCTCTCGCCGATGAAGTAGCGATTCCTTTGACCGAAGCGTGGTCGGGAGCGAAAGCGGAAGATTTATCGCCGGCGGTCGGCGACGGCATTTCAAGCGGCATCGCCCGAACGCTTTGGCTAAAAGCGGCATCGCGTCTGACGCGCCGCGCCGTTTCCTGCGGCTACAGTCGTGAATTGCCGGAAAAAGCGAGCGTTTATCACGTCTACCCGGAAGGCGGCATCGGAACTTTATGCCAAAAATTGGCTGAAGGATTGAACGGCACGATTTGGCTCGAATCGCCCGTCGAGGCGATTCTGACCGAAGAAAACAAAGTTGTCGGCGTGCGCGTCGGCGGTAAAACGCAGGAAGCGGCGGCGGTCGTCAGCACCGCGCCGGTCCACGTTTTAGGGAAAATCGTCGAAGGCTCAGACCGGCTCGCGCATCTGCTTCGTTTTCGTTACCGCCCGATGATTTTTGTCAACCTGCGCTTAAACGGGCGCGGGCTTCTGCCCGATGTCGTGACGTGGACACCGGAAAATCAGTTTCCATTTTTCCGCCTGACCGAAACGACGCTTTCGATGCCGTGGCTTGCGCCGACCGGCAAAACTTTAATCACGGCTGACATTGGCTGTGAGAAAGGCGACGAATTCTGGCAGATGGACGACGAGAGTTTGGGCGAGCTGTGCGTGGAAAACTTAAAGCCGATAATTCCGGACGCGCGTCAGCGTTATGAAGGCTGCCGCGTTTTAAAAACGCCGATTGCCTATCCGGTTTTCCTGCGCGAGTATGAAACCGAACGCCAGCAGTTTGCAGCCGGAACGGGCATCAAAAATCTCGTCAGCGTCGGGCGCAACGGCGAGTTTCAGCATATTTTTATGGAGGACGTTCATCACCGCACCAAACAAAAAATGCGCGACCTCGAAAGCATTCTTAACCGGCAGCAATAAAGGAGTGACAAAGTAATGAAATTTGATCTGAATAAATGGTCGTTTTTAACCGACTTGGCAAACACCGCGTTCGCGGCGGCTTTTCTAACCGCTTGGGTAATTTGCTGCGCGGTCGTCGATCTTCTTCTGCGAATTGTCGGCGTATCGGACTTACCCGGTGCAAATGTTTTTGACGGAGACATCGACCAAAATCACGGAGATTTTTTAAGCCGTTATTGCGGAAAACAGTTGCTCAAAAGCAAGACCATTCTTACCGAAACTCCCAAAGCACTTGGCATTTGAGCCAAGAGGAATTTGGGGATTTCCGTCCAAACCGATACTGTTGGCGAATTCAAAAAAGAACTAAAAACGCCCGATTTTGGTTTTAATTTTTGAGACTTTGCTCACTCAAAATGAATTCGCCAACAGTATCCCAAACCCGCGAAAAGTATCAACAAAGGCTTTGAGGTTTGGGTAATGGTATCGGGGAAGTGATAGTAATGGATACTGTTGGCGAATTCAAAAAGCTTGATTTATCATTCTCTAAAAACTTTTGGAGGATGCTATTTTATGTCACTACGCCCTGAACAGATTCCCGTCGTTCCCGCAGAAACTGTCCGTGTCGC
>JBPCRW010000176.1:0-5103 GCA_050996405.1 Pyrinomonadaceae bacterium
CTCCAGCTTCTCCGCTGCCCGTCACGCCGTGCAACAAAAACGCCGGATATTTTCCGTCACTCAGAGCGTGTTCGAGTTCGCTAAAAACCGAGGTTTGTTCCGTGTTTAAAATCAAATGCAGCGCGTCGGGAATCAGCGCGTCTTTCAAAGGGTCACGGAAAACTTCGCGTGTGAAAATCTGGACGATGCCGCGTTTTTCCAGCGTTTGAATCGCCGACGCGCTGGCATTCGTTTTTTCAATCAATTCGACAAAACCCGATTCTCCGCCGTCCGCAATTAAAATTTCGACGATGCGATTTTGCATTTCGGTCAAAGATTTTTGATTCGCGTGATGAAATTCCGGCGGCAAAAGTCGCACGGCTTTGCGGCGTTTTGGTCTGACTTTCGTCGTCAAAGCGCGCTGAAACGCGCTCGCCCAATTTTGTTTGACGAGTTCGCGGACGACGCGCTGCGCTTGCGACGCGCCGAATTTTTTGCCGAGTTCGCGCATCGAAGTTTCCGTGTTTTCGGCAAGAAACACTAAGATTTGCGCTTTGGCGGAATTTAATTTCGCGGCGGAGATTTTCAAAATTTCATCGCGCCCGTTTGCCGTTATCGTCACGATTTGCTCGCTTGTCGAATTGACTCCGGCAGGCAGAGACGCTTTTAAAATTTCGCCCCACGCCGCCGAATAATAATCCGCCGTCCACTGCGAAAGGCGCAAAATTTCCGGCGTGACCAGCGGTTCGACATCAATAATTTCGAGCGCGTCTTTGACCGATTCGGCTTCAAATTCGATTTCTTCGCTCAAAGTTTCGTGAAGCGCGACGACATACCCCGTCAATTGGCGGCTGCCGAACGGAACTAAAAGACGCGCTCCGAGTTTAACGATTTCAGCCAAATTATCCGGCAAGCCGTAAGTAAAAGTCTGCCGCAAAGATAAAGGCAAGGCGACTTCGGCAAAACGCGGGGCGGGCGCGGTTTTGATTAAACTTGAGGCGGCAAAATTCTGCATTGGGTAAATTTATCACAGCGCGGACGGACATCGAAATATACAAAATAAAAGAATTGTAAATAATGAAAAACTCTCATTTAGCCTTCGAGCCATTTTCGTAAATGAGGCGTGCGGTTTGTGCTGGAAATCAGTTTGATGTTTAGATTTCGGATTTTTACAACCAGACGGTCTTGGAAATCGGGTTCGAGTCGTTCGATAAAGTTAAGATTGATAATCTCGCTGCGATTGAGACGGAAAAAGATTTTCGGATTAAGAGTTTGCTCAAGCTGCGTCAGATTTTCATTAAGCGGAAATTTATTGCCCGCCGCGTCGAAGGCAAACGGGATTTCGTTTTGCATTTGGATAAACGCGATTTGCCGCGTTTCGATAAATTGAATGCCGTTTCTGACTTTGATGATAAATCTTTCTTTGTATTTCGGCTGAACAAAATTCGTCTGAATCTCGCGCCAAAAATCCATCTGGGCGGAAGCAAAATTCAGTTTCAGCTTTTCAAACTTCCGCATCGCCGCCGCGAGTTTTTCAAACGTGAACGGTTTTAACAAATAAGCGATTCCGCTGCGCTCAAAAGCCTGCATCCAAAATTGGTCGTAAGCGGTTGTAAAAATCACGGGACAAGTTATTTCTTTGTTTTCAAAAATTCCGAAAGCGTTTCCGTCTAAAAGTTCGATGTCCGAAAATATCAAATCGGGCGCGGGATTTTCACGAAACCATAACAGGCTTTCCTTCACGCCGGTTAATGTTGCGGCAACCTCAATATTGCGGTCATAACGCCTGATAAAATCGCACAATCTTTGAGCGGCGGGCGGCTCGTCTTCGATAACAATAACTTTCATTGATTAGATTTTATGAGTGGCACGACGACTTTGAAAATGCGCTCGTCGCTTAGAATTTTAATCGGTTCTCCGGTTAGAAAAGCGGAACGGGCGGCTAGATTCTGCAAGCCCGTTCCGCTGGTCGGGCGCGTCTGCGCTTTCGGGCGTATTTCATTTTCAACCGACAAAAATTCTTTGTCCAGTTCGATGCGAATTTGCAAAGGTTTTTGCTGATTTCCGGCGTTATGCTTGACGGCGTTTTCAATTAAACTCTGCAGCGCAGACGGCACAATCATCTGCCCGTTAAGTTTATTTTCCGAAACTTGCCAATCAAAAATATAAGCCTTTCCGAAACGCTGTTCAATCAAATAAAGATAACTTTTTGCAAAGTCGAGTTCACTTTTTATCGGCACGACTTCGACGTTTTGCGTTTGCAGAATGTAGCGGTAAAGTTCCGCCAAACGCTCAAGAAATTCATTGGCGATTCGAGGATTCGTTTCAATGAGCGACGAAAGAACATTGAGATTATTGAATAAAAAATGCGGGTCAACTTGCTGCTGCAAAATTTTTAACTGCATCTCGCTCTGCGCTATCTGTGATTTTGTCAGACGTTCTTTAGTTTTATTTAAAGCCGCCACGTAAAAGTAAGAGATGCAGCTAAAGCTGACCACCGTTTGAATAATAAAACTAAATAAATATTGCCATACCCAATCGTAATATGTGTGAGATTTGCCGAATAAAAATTTCTCATTTCCGATGCTGAAAACAGTTAGAATCAAAGTGGTGAACGGAATTGTCGCAATCAGAACAAGAGAATCACGACTTACCGAACGAGAATCTTCATTTAACAACTTAAACTTTTCTCTAAAAAACCAAATTAAAAATGCGCCAATAAAACAATTAAGAATATTCCACAAAGGCGCGTCCCAAGGAAAAGTGAAATTTTCCAGTGAACCGAAAAGAAATATTCTGATAAAAAGTAAAAATAAGAACGAGAATATAATCCAACCAATTACCAGCCAGCGTTTTTTCATCTTTCTTTTATAAATGACTTTGGATAATTTTCGACTAATGTATTCTAGCCGAAAATTATCCAAAGTCTGAACGGCTCGAAATGCCGAATTTATTTTTTATCGCCGACTTTTTCGGGCAGGCTGTAAATTACCTTGCCGTTTTCATCTAAAAATTCTAGTTTCGGATTGCCGTTCGGCTCAACGCTTATTTCAATTCTGGTTTTGCCATTTGCGTCATTCATCTCTATGGCGGCGGTTTTGTTCCGGTATCTCCCGATAAACATTCGGTCTTTGCCGAAAACACCATTGTCTCGGAGTTGTTGCATCGCTTCTTTGCGTTTATTTTCGTCCGTTATTTTATTTACTTCGGCAATTTTTGCGTCTCGTTCTTCAAAAGTGAGATTGGGTATTTCCCAAATTTTTAACCCCGACCAATAACTACCGTCATCGCTTTCCATATGTTGAAAACCGATGGTTTCATTATTACGAAATTTATCAAATGTTAAAGATTCAAATTGCCCGTTGCCTTTGCCATTTGGAGCAAAAACTAAACCGCCGCATTCATCGCCTTTGTCATTGAAAAATAACATTCCCGCAACTTCTCTCTTTCTATCAAGAAGTTTTCCGTTGCTCATTCCGGGATGCTGTCGTTCTTTGTTGGAAATGACCATATCGAGTTTGCCGTCTTTTTCAACGACGTTGATGCGCTCGACATCAATTTCGCCGAATTTTTGTTTCTGCTGCGTGGTGAATCCGAACACGAAAAAACTTCCGAGCAGCAATGTCATCGCCGCGCAGTAAATTTGCAGATAAAACACTTTTTTCTCAAGTTTAGTTTCCATAAATTTTCCTCTCGAATTTTGTTGATATTGTGAATCGTTTCCGAAACTTTTTGTTGGTCGAGTATCGAATATGAAAAGACTTTCTGTAAATCAAAAAGAGGCGAACGCGGGAAAATTTTACGGCAGCGAGGGAAATAAAAGGTTTATTGAAATCGAATAAACCTTTTTTACTCGAAGGATTTGCGATAAACTATTAAAACAATTCGTCTTTGTTGTTCGTTTGAGAGGAGATTTTTTATGCGTTCAATCGGTATGTCAACGATATTTATTTATATTGCATCGCTGATTTCTTTTGCGCTGGCGATTCAGTATGCGGGATTTTTTGCGGTGGGAATGGCACTCGGCGCGCTGCTTTTTATCGTCGCTACAATTACATTATTAACGATGATGAAAAAACGAGCCGACAAAGAGGATTTTTAATTTTGCGCCAGAAACGCCCGAACTTTTTTCATATCTTCCCAAACTTCACGCTTCTTTGTCGGGTCGCGCAGCAAGTAAGCCGGATTAAACGTCGGCATCAGTGCTAGCCCGCCGAGTTCATGAAATTCGCCGCGTGTCTGCGAGATAGTTTTTTTTGTGTTCAGCAAGGCTTTGGTCGGCGTATTTCCCATCAAAATAACGACTTTCGGTTTAACAACCGCCAGTTCGCGCCAGACGAACGGCGTGAAAAATTTAATAATTTCCGGCGTTAATTCGTCGCCCTGCGAAATATATTTGACGATGTTTGTCAGGTAGGCGTTTTCACGTTTTACGCCGATTGACGTTAAAATTCTGTTTAATAATTCTCCGGCGGGACCTTGAAAAGGCGTTTCCGAATCGGCATCGGGCGGACCCGGCGATTCGCCGACAACGGCAACTTCCGCACCGGGTTCGCCCGCCGAAAAAACGAAAAAACGTCCGGCGAGAGCGGGAATCATTTTCGCCTTTTCGAGCATTTCCGCTTTAATTTCCGCGAGCGTTTCGTTTGCTGCCGGAATTTCCAAACTGTCGTCAAATAAACTGTTCTGCATTAAGTTATTCCGCTTCGACCAGCCATGCGGCAAACTTTTCTTCAACCTCATCGCGCGATAATTTACCTGCCGCGATGTCGAGAAAAAGTTCAATGATTTCGTCGTTTGTCGCGCTCGATTTCGCGCCGTTCATTTCCAAAAATAATTCGGAAGCAACGGCGGCAATGCGTTTGTTTCCGTCAATAAAGGCGTGCGCCTGCGAAATGTGAAAAGCGTAAGTCGCGGCGAGAACCGCCAAATCGTCAGTTTCGTAAAATAGACGATTTTCAGCCGCTTTTAATGCTGATTCCAATGCGCCCGCGTCGCGCAAACCTTCGCTGCCGCCGGTTTCTTTGATAATTTCAGCGTGAATCAGCAGAATTTCATCCAGAGTCGGAAAGAAAATTTCGCTCATTCGTGACCTTTGCCGAGTTCGATTAAAGCCGGTTTGCG
>JBPCRW010000254.1:0-5220 GCA_050996405.1 Pyrinomonadaceae bacterium
GTGGTGAGTGGTGAGTTTTTTCTCTTCCGCTCACCACTCACCACTCACCACTCACCACTAATGAATCTTTGGCTCAAATACACGAATGAAAACGGTGATGCGCGGCGCGTTTTAGTGAACGCGGAAAAATTTTCTATCGGCAGGCATTCGGAAAACGATTTGTGTATTCCGAAAAATCAGCTTTCGCGCCGCCACGCGGAGATTGACCGCTACGAAGATGTTTTTGTTTTGACCGATTTAGATTCGAGCAACGGAACGACGCTTAACGGCAAAACTTTGGAACGCCCGACCGCACTCGAAAACGGCGACAAAATAAATCTCGGCGGCGGTGCGGAAATCCAAATCGAAATAATTTCCGCCGCGCCGAAAGTCCAAGATTCAGCAGCGCGCGCCGCAAGTTTTTCCAATGATTCATCGCAGGAAAAAGCGGCAGCGGCGGAATCGGTCGAGCAAGCGGAAATCGCTTCGACGGTTACGGGAAAAGATTTTGTTCCGGCAATCGTTCAATCCGCCGCGCCGAAAAAATCCGGTATGGGAATTATTTTTATTCTCGCGCCGGTTTTGGTTTTGGTTGTTTTGGTGTTCGGCGGTCTGCTTTTCCTGCTGTTCGGCGGCTCGAATGGAAAGGACGTTTCGCAAAATCCGGGCAAAGGAACTTTTACTTATTCGGACGACAACGACGACGAAAAGCCGAATAAAAAAAGCGACAATTCAAATAAAACTCCGACTCCTTCGCCGAAGGATAACAGCAATAATCAACCCGCGAATTCTTCTTCAACACCGGACGCGAAAAACGCGCCGAATAATTCTGCGCCGCCCGCGTCAAGCGAGAACGACACGATTGAAACAAACGCTCTATCTTTTTTGCGGCGCATCGCCAAAACCGACCCGAATCCGGTTTTAACTCAAAAGCAAATTAACGAAATCGGCGCGGCGATTAAATCTTTCAAAGGTTCGGCGGTGTTAAAAGATAATTTGCAGCAGCTGAAAAAAAATTCGGCGCAGATTGAAACTCTGGCGAAATCGAAAAATTTGCGTCCGCAGTTTTTGGCGGTTGCCGCGCTTGCTAAAATCGGCAGCGCACGCGGCGACGTTTTAGCGACGGCGCAAAATATGGCGAATGATTTGAGCGATTTGAGCAACCAAATCGCCAACGATTTTTCGGACGACAGCTTGATGATTATCGCCGCTTACGGCGAAGGCGGCGGGAAATCGGGAATGCCTTCGATGCTGGCGAATCTGACTAAAAATTCGCCTGCCGACGCGCGGAAAATCCGCACAATCTGGTTTCTGCGCGACAACGGAAAAATCTCCGACGCGCAGTATCAATTCGCTTTGCGATTTCTGGCAATCGGCGCGATTACGCAAAACCCGAAGGATTTTAACGTCGAAGCTGAAGCCGTAATTTTTAATTAAACCAAAATGAACCAATCTTCCGAAAATGAATGGATAACGGGAGTCGTTACACTTTCAATTCAGGGCGAGCCGATTGAGATGGAATTAACCGTGCCGACGCGTCCGGTCGGACTTCGGCGGATGCTGCCGATTCTGCAAATGATGACCAATTCGTTTGTCGAAATGAGCGCGGAAGGAGCTAAAAAACAGGGCGGGAAAATTTCGTGTCGGGAAGGCTGCGGCGCGTGCTGTCGGCAAGCTGTGCCGCTTGCCGAGACGGAAGCGTATCAAATCGCGGAACTGGTCGAAAACCTGCCGGAGCCGCGCCGCAGCGAAATCAAAAAACGATTTGCCGACGGCGTAAAATTTTTTCACGAAAAAAACTGGTTTGAGCGGATGAATCATTACGGTGAACTATCGCCCGCCGAGCGGCAGGAAGTCGTGATGGAATATTTTTACGAAAATTTTCCGTGTCCGTTTCTCGAAAATGAATCCTGTTCGATTCATACCGAACGCCCGCTGGCGTGTCGTGAATATCTGGTGACGACTCCGGCAGAATGCTGCGCCAAACCGACGGCGCAAACCGTCAAGCCGATAAAAATTTTGCTGAAATTTTCCGAAACTCTGCGGCAAATATCGCTTTCGGAAAATCTGGACGAGAGGAAAATAAACTTTGTTCCGCTGGTTCGCGCGCTCGAATGGGCGGAAATATTTCCTGAAAAACGGGCGGAAAAAAACGGGCAGGAATGGATGGCGGAGTTTTTTCAAAAATTAACAGATTCGGAAATTCCGGTCGGCGAGGCGAAAGCCAGAAACGATTGACAAAAAATTTGAGAAAGACCAAAATCGAAATGTTTTTATAAGGAAAATTTCTAACCGGAGTCGCGCAAAAACACAAAAGTTTTTATCCGGCGTTAAAACGTTTATTCGCGGCTCTCAAATATCTTTCAATAATTTTTTCGATAATCTTTTTCGCGGCTTAATTTATGAGCAAATATCGTAAGGTTGTGTGGAACGAAGGGATGCTTTTGACTCCCCAGCATTTTCAGCAATGGGACAATTATCACGAAGAACTGCTGAATTCCCGTTTTCGTTCCATCCTGCCGTATGAATACGGAATTTTAGATTTGCAGATAAACCGCGACGCGATGGCGAACGGAAATTTTCAAGTGACAAGCTGTTACGCGGTTTTGCCGGATGGTTTGATGATAAATGTTCCCGATACCGATGCTGTTCCAGACCTTCGTCCGGTCGGCGAGCATTTCGCGCCCGAAAAGGAAAAACTCGGCGTGCATTTAGCGATTCCGGCGCGAAAACTCGGCGCGGCGAATTTTCAGGCGAACGGCGCGAAATCCAACGGGAATCTGCGTTTTTCGCAGGAAGGCGCGCTCGTCAGAGACGAAACCAGCGGCGCGAACGAACAGCCGCTCGCCTACGCTCGAAGTAATCTGCGAGTCATTTTCGACGACGAATTGCGCGACGGTTTTACTTCGATAAAAATTGCCGAACTCGAGCGCACGGCGACCGGACAATTGACGATTTCCGAAAATTATATTCCGCCCGCGCTGAAAGTTTCGGCTTCGGCGTGGCTCGTCAATATGCTGCGCGGAATCGTCGAAATTTTGATTACGAAAAGCGGAAGTTTGGGCGAGCAGCGTCGGCAGCGAAATGCCTCTTTAGCCGATTTTACGACTTCGGAGATCGCGGTTTTCTGGCTGCTGCACACGGTCAATTCGTATGTGCCGACGATGGCGCATCTTTTTAGAACGCCGGTTGTGCATCCCGAAAGATTGTATGTCGAGATGGCGGAACTGGTGGGAAAGCTGATGACTTTTTCGACCGAAATTCATCCGAAAGACATTGTGCGCTACGACCACGACGATTTATATTTTACGTTTTCGCAATTGTCGGCGCAGCTTAGAGATTTGCTCGAAACCGTGATTCCGAGTCGCTGCGTGCCGATTCCGTTAGAGAAAATCAATCCGACATTGTATGTTGGTCGCATCGAAGACGAACGGCTTTTGACGGAAGCCGGATTTTATCTGGCGGTCAACGCGCAGATGCCCGAAGCGCGTTTGATTGAAGGCGTGCCGAGAGTAGTGAAAATCGCTTCGCGTGACGTGATTGATACGGTCGTCGGACGCGCGTTGCCGGGCGTGGCGTTGTCGCACGCGAATCCGCCGCCCGCGCCGATTCCGTCGCGCGTCGGATTTCGTTACTTTATGCTCGAAACTTCGGGCGCGTATTGGGAAGGAATCAAAGGCTCGAAAGTTATCGCCGTCTATGTGCCGGAAAAAATTCCCGACGAGAAATTGGAAATGTATGCCGTCAAGCCGTAAGAATGTTTGAAAAAACTTTCCTTATTAATTCCGGTTGTGCTATTTTTATTGCAAATTACAATGCGGATTAAATTTGCTCAAATCGCGCTTTCGGTTTAAATGAAAGCGCGGTGACGCAAGATGATTTTCGAGTAAAATTACGCGGTTCAATGCAGAAGTCCGCTACGCGCGTAAGGGCGTAAATTTGAATAAACACACACTTACTTCGTGGGTGTTTCCGCAAAGCACACACTTACTTCGTGCGTGTTTCCGCAAAGCACACACTTACTTCGTGCGTGTTTCCGCAAAAATTAAAATTTATGAGCGAAAGAAATCAGCCAACCAGCCGCCGCGCGCAGAACGCAAACGATTTAGTTAGTTTCGCCGCGCCGGTTTTTGATTTGATTTTGCGTCTAAAGGCGGGAATCGTTCAGCCTTCAAATAATCTGCGTCCGAATATCGCCGCGCTGCTTCAGGGATTTGAAGAACGCGCGCACCGTTACAGATTCAGCGAAAAAATCGTGCAGGTCGCAAAATTCGCGCTCGCGTCGTTTGTCGACGAGACGGTTTTGACGAATAATTTTCCGCTCAAGGAAGAATGGGAAAAATACCCGCTTCAACTTGAGTATTTCGGCGAGCAACTGGCGGGCAATAAGTTTTACGACAAACTCGAATCCATGCTCCGGCAGATTGACGTGACGGCTGACGCGGTCGAAGTTTATTACGTTTGTATGCTGTTGGGTTTTAAGGGCAGATACGCCGTCTATGAACACGACAAACTTTTAAACACGATGCAGCGCACGGCGGACGCTCTAGTCAAAGCAGGCAGAATCAAACACATCGAGCTTTCTCCGCATTGGCTGGCAAACGACCAGCCCGTTCTGCCCGAAAAAAAAGGAATGCCGATGTGGGCAAAAATCGCGGCGTTCGGCGGTCTGGGTTTTGCCGTCATCATTTATTTAGCGATGTTTTTAATGTCGTCGAAATTTCTAGGCGACGCGATGCAAAAACTTCAACTTTAATGGTGAATGGTAAATGGTGAATGGTAAATGAAAAACCAAAATTCACTATTTACCATTCACCATTCACCATTAAAAATGTCTTGGCATGGTGACCAACTTAAATACGCCTTCGGCTTGACCGGAATGTTTTCATTTTACGGTGTAATCCTCGTCGGTGTCTGGCTGCTCGGCGACCGATTCGGCGACAGCAATATGACGTATCGAATCGTCATTATCGCCGTAGTTTTACTAACTCTGCCGATTGCTCTGATCGGCATCTATCTGGTTTCGCGCCGCAGCAAGAAAAAAGAAAAAGCGGCTTTGGAAGCGCAGGCAGCGCAACAAGCCGGAACTGAATTAGCCGCCGCGCCCGCCGCCAAACTTTCCGCGCCGAGCGGCAATTACAGCGAATTGACGACATCGGCGGAAGAAGCTGTCCAGTTTTTAAAAGGTTCAAATTTAGGTAACGGCAAAGACGCGGTTTATACGCTGCCGTGGTATCTGGT
>JBPCRW010000275.1:0-18936 GCA_050996405.1 Pyrinomonadaceae bacterium
CTGGCTTCAGATGCGTTTGTTCCGTTCCGCGACAAGGTTGACGAAGCCGCGAAAGTCGGTATTTCGGCAATTATTCAGCCGGGCGGCTCGGTTAAAGACGAAGAAGTTATTAAAGCCTGCGACGAACACAATCTGGCGATGGTTTTAACCGGCGTTCGTCATTTCAAACATTAAAATAAAGGATAGTGAGTCAATGGCGGGAGAGGCAGAAGACGCGCGCGTCGGGCAAGGACAGAGAAACTTTCACCCTCCCTCACGGTCGGGTTTCTACCTCGTCTCTCGTTTTTGAACTACTACCAAATAAGATTTGACTTTTGCGTCAAATTGCAGTAAAACTTTGGTTAATTAAACTTTTGCAGGAACGCTCGGACGGTTTTCTTTAAATGAGAATTCGCGTCCGTATTTGTTTTTTCAGCGATAAAATACTTTGCCGATAAAGGTTCTCATTTGCAAATCTCGTCCGTCTGTCGAAAGCGAAATCGTGCCGTTTTCGCCCGTCGTCAAAACTTTCGCGCTCGCATTTTTCCATCTTTCAACAATTTCCGGTTTCGGATGTCCGAACGGCGATTCGCGCCCGACGGAAATTACTGAAAGCCTAGCTTTTGAAGCATTCACGAAATTCTGCGTTGAAGAAGTTCGGCTTCCGTGATGCGCGACTTTTACAACGTCTGTCTGAATAGATTCCGGTAAATCCAGCAATTCATTTTCGGCTTCCTTTTCGATGTCTCCGGTCAGCAAAAATTTTCTCGCGCCGTAATTAACGCGCAAAACGACCGAGTGATTATTGTCGGACGCGGCTTCCGGCGCGTCGTCGGCGATCGGATATAGAACTTCAACTTTGACATCGCCGAATTCTAAAATTTCGCCGCGTGAAACAACTTGGAGCGGAATACCGCGCTTTTGCAAAACCGTAAAAAGCTCCGCAAAATCTGCATCTTTCGACGGCGTTCTGCCGAACATCGCGGCTTTGACGCGGAAATTTCGCGCGACATCGGTCAAACCTTGAATGTGGTCTGTGTCGGCGTGCGTCGCCAGAATATAATCAACTTTGTCCAGACCTTTTTCCCATAAAAACGGCGACACGACCGATTCGCCAATGCTCTGCGTGTCTGGTTCAAAAAGTTCCGGTTCTTCGTCCTCGCGTTTAACATACTGCGCGTTAGAATTCGGCTTTCCGCCGCCGTCAACCATCAAAGTTTCGCCCGTCGGCATTGTTATCAAAGCCGAATCGCCCTGCCCGACATCGAGAAATTCGACGCGCAATCGCCCGTCCGGTCGCGCCGCGCTGAATGGATGAAAAACGATGCCCGCAAGAAAAATTAAATAAACGATGAACGCGGAACGCTGAATGATGCGCGAAAAATTCAGCGTTCCGCGTTCATCGTTCATCGTTTTTAAAGCGAATGGTTTCCAGCAATGAATTAAAATCGTCAAAATTATTATTGGAATGAAATAAACGGCGTAGATAATTTTTAGATTGCCCGCGTAATGCGGTAGGCGAATGCTTGCCCAATCGTTTTCGATAAACGGGTCGGCGAGATGCAGCAAAAACCAGTTTAAAATTTCGGTCAGCCAGATAAACGGCGCGGCGAAAATTCCGCTGATGTTGGCGAAAAGAACCGCGAGAAGAGCGACGACGCTTTCAATCGCCATCAGAAAACCGACCCAGATATTAAGGAAAACTGAAATCAGCGAAAGCCGGTGAAAATAAATTACCAGAAACGGCACGAGCCACGCCTGCACGATAACCGAAACCGTTATCATTTCAAAAACGTAGCGCAGAATTTTCTGAATTTTCAATTGTTCTAATTTTTCGGCGCGCGCGGTTTTAAAAAGATTGCATTGCCAGACCGAACGCGCTTGCTCGCGCCGCCAGTTTGCCTCGCTCCAGTAAAGCGTCTCGCAAAAAATTTTCAGAGATTGCGCCGAGTTTGGCGGAACTGGAGTTTCGGCGTTCGGATGCCATTCGCCGATCGCGCGCATTTTTTCCAGCAGCGGAAAAGCCATTGCGATAATCGCCGTGACGCAGACGAAAGTCAGTTGAAAAGATTGGTCGAATAAATCCGACGGTCGCCAGACCAGTAAAATTAAAGCCGATACGCCGAGCGCGTTCAGCAAAGATGATTGCCGAAAAATCACCCGCGCGAAATGCAGAATCGTGAACATCAGAGCCGCCCGCGCGACCGGCACATCCGCGCCGACGGTTATCGTGTAAATCCACAAAAACACGCTCGCCGATAGAAATTGCGCCCAGCGATTTTTGGTAAAACGCCGCAGAATCCAAATCGCTAAACCGCCGATAAACGTAATCTGCAAGCCGCTGATAACGACGATATGAAAAGTTCCGCCTTGACGAAATTTTTCGGCGGTCGTTTTGTCGAGATGAAAACGATTGCCGAGTAAAGACGCGATTAAAACGCCTGCCGTCGGCACGGAAAAATATTTTTTAAATTCTAAAATCAAATTTTGACGGCTTTCGTAAAACCAATCGAGCGGCGCGAAAGTTTTCGTTTCGCCTAAGTTTTCAATCAGTAGCGGGCTTTTGATAACGCCGCTCGCGTCCAATTCCTTCTGGTCGAGAATCGCTTTTTGCGAAGCGACACCCGGATTTAAAAAACGGTCTTCGCGCCGCAACTCGCACGCGACGCGAAGCCGCGCGCCGTAATGCAAATCTAATTGCTCGTATTCGGCGGCGATTTGCTCGTTGAAAACCGCCGCGAAAAGTCTGATATTGCCCGAAACCTTTCGCTCGGCGTTTTTGCGGGTCACGCTTTCTGATTTTAATTCGAGAAAAAATCCGCCGACCGCCAACTCCGGCTTGCCCTGCAAAACTCCGGTAATTTCAATCGGTTCGCCGGACACGAATTCGTTTTTATCATAAAGGATTTTTAAGCGATCCGGCGCAATCGAACTTTTCTCGATTTGCAGACACATCGCGCCGAGCGCGGCAAACGAGACGACCAGAAAAACCGTTGCCGATTTCTGTTTAAAAAAAATGATTGTAGAAATTGCGGCAAGCAAACATCCGACAATAAAAATATAAATTGAAGCGGCGAAAAAATTTCCGATGAAAATTCCAAGCGCGAAAAAAACTGCCAGCCACGCTAAAGGATAATGAGAAAAATCCGGTTTTTTTTGTGAAGCGACGACGGACATTATTTAATTTTATCCAAAAATATTTTTGTTTTAAATGCTGTAAAGCTCACTCGACTTTGACCAAACTTTGCAAATCACGAAATTTTTTATCGCTCATTCCGTGAACTAGAATCAGATTTTCCGTTCGCCGAAATTTACCATATTTTCCGCGAAATTCAATAATTTTTTTCGCCGTTTCTTCGCCGACGTGCGGAAGTTTTTCGAGTTCCTCGGCGGTCGCCGTATTAATATCGACGGCATTCTCGGATATGAGATTTGGATTTCGTATCGTTAAAACTTGATTGGATTCGCGCCGCGCGCAATTTGCCAGCAAAATGCAGAGCGCAATCAAAAGCAGAAGTTTAAGAATAAAATTACAATTATTGAAATAATAAGACTTAGCGGCTCGCATTTTTCCTTGCATCCTTTGTGTGCAAAATGCTAAAAGTTTATCAAAATCAACGAATTAACATTCTCGAAACATCGTTTTCCACAGGCTTTTTCCACAACTTCTGTGGAAAACTTTGTAAGCAAAAATTTCTCGCAAAGACGCAAAGAGCGTAAAGGAAAATCGATGTAAATCAATTCCCGATTTTTGCCTTTTTACTTTTTACTTTTGCCTTACAACTCTCTGCCTTCCTCGGCTTCCTGCAAAGCGTCGTAAGCCTTTTGCAGAATCGGGCGGGCGCGTTTGCTGCCGTCCATTTCGCCGATGTAACCTTCTCTGACCATCGCGTCGAGAATGGCGGCGGCACGCCCGTAACCGATTCTAAGATGACGCTGCAAAAGCGAAGTCGAAGCACTTTTGCTGCTCACGACTGTGCGAAGCGCGTCAACAAAAAGCGGGTCGCGCCTGCCCGGTAAATCTTCAACGTCAATCAACTCGTCTTCGGTTTTGGTAATCGTCGTATCGTATTCGGGTTTGCCCTGCCCTTTAATGTATTCGACGATTTTTGTAATCTCCTTCTCGTCAACATACGCGCCGTGAACGCGGACGATTTGCGATGTCGCGGGCGGCAGAAAAAGCATATCGCCGCGCCCTAACAGACGCTCCGCGCCGTTGCCGTCAATGATTGTGCGCGAGTCAACTTTCGATGAAACACGGAAACTGATTCGCGCCGGAAAATTTGCTTTAATCAATCCGGTGATAACGTCAACCGACGGACGCTGCGTAGCTAAAACAAGATGAATGCCGACGGCGCGCGCCATTTGTGCAAGGCGCGTGATTGATTCTTCAACTTCCTTGCCGGAAACCATCATCAGGTCTGCAAGTTCGTCAATAATAATTACGATAAACGGAAGTTTTTTCCAAGTCTCGCCGTTGTCATCGAAATGCTCGGCGGCGTTGCGTTTTTCGACTTCCGCGTTGTAGCCGTCAATGTTGCGAACGCCCCAGCCCGCTAAATCTTTATAACGTTTTTCCATTTGCGCGACAGCCCATTTTAAGGAATTTGAAGCGCGTTTCGGGTCGGTGATAATCGGCGTGGCGAGATGCGGAATGTCCGCGTAAATTCCGAGTTCGACCTGCTTCGGGTCAACCAGTATAAATTTTACTTCGTCGGGTTTCGCCTTATACAAAATCGAAACAATTAGCGTGTTAACGCCGACGGATTTTCCCGCGCCGGTCGCGCCCGCAATCAGCAGATGCGGCATTTTCGCTAAATCCGCGACGTAGTTTAAACCGTCAATTGATTTGCCGAGCGCGATTGTCAATTTCGATTCGGACGTTTTAAATTTTGTAGATTCGATGACTTCGCGCAAAAAAATCGTGTCGCGCATCGGATTCGGAACTTCGATACCGACATGCGCTTTGCCGGGAATGCGGTCGATGCGAATTGATTCGGCTTTCAAGGCGAGACATAAATCGTCCGCTAAACCCGTGATGCGCGAGTATTTTACGCCTGGGTCAGGTTTAAATTCGTAAGTCGTGACGACCGGACCCGGCGAGATATGTTTGACCGTTCCGGTCGCGTTAAATTCTTTGGTTTTGACCACCAATTCCTGCGCGATGAGCAAAAGCTGTTCTTCTTTATGCTCGGTCGGCGGCGGTGATTCGGTTAAAAATTCCGGTGTCGGTAAAATGTAATTATCGTAATTCGGCGGCGAATTAGTTTTTGCGGTCGGCTCAAATTTTGCTTCTTCAACCGGCAAAGGCGCAAGCAAAATTTTCTCCAAATCGCCGGTTTGCTTCATCGGCGAAATCGGAATCGGCGCGGAATCTTCGTTTAAAACTTCAAATTCATCTTCTTTATCCAGCGAAGTTTTCGGTATTTTATCGGCACTCGCAATCGTCGGCAAAATTTCTTTCGGCGTTTCGGTTTCCGACGCGGATTCAGGTAAAACTGCCGCGTCAGAAAGATTTTCGGCGGCGTTTTTTGATTTTTTATTTAAGGAATTTTGCGTTGCTGTCGCGGTATCGCCGAGCGAAATCGTCGGTTTTTTCGCGTTTTCTTGGGCGGAAAATTCCCTTTCGTTTCGCGCTTCGAGACGTTTTTCCATTCGCGCCGCCGATGCTTGTTTCTGCGTTTCACGCCACGCGCGGTAACGCTCGCGCCATTTTTCAAAATAAATTTTGAGATGCCCGAAGACAAGTGGGAAACTGTCGAAAATCGAGAAATACGAGAGATTTGTAATCAGCAAAACTGAAGTTAAAAACAAAGCGGTTAATAAAATTCCCGAACCGAGTTTTCCTATCAGAGCGTTGAACGCCTGCGCTAAAAATGCGCCGACCAGCCCGCCTTTTGAATCGGAACCGGCAAAAAGTCCGAACATGCCGGATGTGGAAACGACGAACAGAAGATACCCGATTATGCGACTGACGGGCGCGTAAAAATTCCCCGAACGCGAAACGCGCCACGCAATTAAACCCATCAGAAACGGCAGAAAATATGTCGCCAACCCGATTATATTAAATAAAATTGTGGCTGCGGTCGCCCCGGCAACGCCAATCCAGTTTTGTGTTTTAAAAGAACTGCTGTTAAAAAAAAGAACCGGATCATTCGCGTTATAGGAAACTAAGCAAAGAAATAACAAAACGGTCAGTGCCGCGATTCCGACGGCGACAATTTCATTTGTCCGCGAATGCGCGTTTGAAGCGTTTTCTTTTTTCTTTACTTCGGCTGCCACGTCTTTAATGTAAAACGGAAAATGCAAAATGCAAAGTTTTGATTTTAGTTTTCATTCCGCATTTTGAATTCCGCATTGTTTCCGCTTTTTCTGAAAAGCAAAAATTCTTTGATAAAATCGTCAATATCGCCGTCCAAAACCGCCTCGACATCAGTTCGTTCAAATTTGGTGCGCGCGTCTTTAATCAAACGATACGGCTGCAAAGTGTAATTGCGAATCTGCGAACCGAACGAAATATCCTGCTTGGCGGCTTCGAGTTCCGAACTTTCGGATTTGCGTTTTTCCAATTCGAGTTCATAAAGTTTTGAGCGCAAAACCTGCATTGCCACGGCGCGATTTTGAATTTGCGAACGCTGGTTTTGGCAGGTGACAACAATCTCCGACGGTAAATGCGTGACGCGAACCGCCGAATCGGTGACGTTAACGTGCTGACCGCCCGCGCCCGACGAGCGATAGGTGTCAATGCGCAAATCCTTATCGTTAATTTCGACCTCGATATTTTCGTCAATTTCCGGCGACACGAACATCGAAGCGAAACTGGTTTCACGGCTTCCGCCCGAATTAAACGGCGAAATTCTGACCAGACGATGAACGCCCGCTTCGCACGCGAGCAACCCGTAGGCATATTCGCCTTCGACGCGAAACGTGGCGGATTTAATACCCGCTTCGCTGCCCGACTGCTCGTCTAAGATTTCCGTTTTGAAGCCACGTTTTTCCGCCCAGCGCAAATACATTCTAAGGAGCATCTGCGCCCAATCCTGCGCGTCCGTGCCGCCCGCGCCCGATTGAATCGAGCAAATCGCGTTGTTCGCGTCGGTTTGTCCCGATAGTAAAACTTCGATTTCGGCTTCGGAAACTTCCGCGTCGAGTTTTGTCAAAAGTTCGTCTAATTCTGTCAAAGAACCCGCGTCGGTTTCGGCAAATTCAAACAAAACTTCTGCGTCGGAAACAATGTCTTCAAACTTTTGCTGCCGCTCAATGGCGCGTTCGACGCGGCTTCTCTGCCGGACGATTTTCTGCGCTTTTTCCGAATCGTTCCAAAAATCGGGCGCGGCAATTCGCGTTTCTAATTTTTCAAGTTCAATGCGTTTTTGAGGCGCGTCAAAGAAACCTCCCAAGCTGTTCGACCTGCCGCTTTATCGTTTCAAATTTATTTTGTAAATCGTTTAATTCAATCATATTTTAATTGCCACAAAAATTCACAAAAACTCAAAAATTATTTTAGTTTTAATTTGTGTCTTTTGTGAATTTTTGTGGCAATTTCTTCCAGAAACTTACTGCTAGTAAAATCAAACTCACGCTTGAACACAGCCACGCAAACCAATCGCCGTATTTTACATAAAAAGTCCGCGCCCCGCCGGATTTTGAAATCGTCCAAACGCGCGTGTCTTCCGTATAAGGTTTGGTCGCGTCCAAAACTTCGCCGCGTTCGTTGATAAATGCCGTGATGCCGACGTTCGTCACGCGCAAAACGGGGTGATTTGTTTCGACGGCGCGAAAGACGGCATTTGCTAAATGCTGGCGCAAAACGGGCGTATTTCCCAAATATCCGTCGTTTGTCAATTCGACTAAAACGTCCGCGCCTTCGCGTGCATATTCGCGCGAAAGCGTCGGGAAATGCGACTCGAAACAAATCATTACGCCTGCCTGCACACCGTTGCCAAGCGGAATCAAATCATAAGTTTTTCCAAACTCAAAATTACCGACGACCGGCGGAACGAATTCTGCCAGAGGCGACGGCAGCGGAACAAATTCGCCGAACGGCAGTAAATGAATTTTATCATACTGCGCGATTCTCTCGCCGCGTTCGCCCACCAAAACGGCGGAATTATAAACGCCTTCGTCAAGCGCGGGTTCGGCGGCGTTAAACAAAACCGAAACATTATTTTTCGCCGTAAAATTTTTGATAAATTCTTGAAACTCACGATCACGAGCATATTCAAAATTCATCGGTGATTCGGGGAAAATAATAGTCGTCGGCAATTGGTTGTTGGTTGTCGCTCGCTCGCTCTGCAACGCCTGTTCGCTTAATTGAACGTGACGTTCGCGCAGTCTTTGCCAGTCTTCATATTTCAAACCGCTCATCGGCACATTCGGCTGAATAGCAATTACACGAGTTAAAGGTAAATAATCATTTTTTGGAGTTTCGGGAACTGTTAAAATAAAGATAAAAATTATTTGAAAAGCTAACAGCCCTAAAAGGATAAAACTAAGAATTTTTTTTCTCTTCTTAAAAATTGGAGACTCGTCGGTTTCTATTAAACGCGGCGATTCATTATTCCGCACTTGCAGAATATTTGCCCAAATCTTTTTAATTGTTTTCTCCCAAAAAAGATACGGGTAATAAAAAAGTAAAGGCAGCCAGACATTTACAAATACTACTAAAAATCCGACTAAATAGATTCCGCCGATACTCGCGTATTTGATTGTTCCCACATCAAACGCCTGCGAATACGCAATCGCGTTCCAGTTATTTCCCGTCACATAAAAGCGTAAAAATTCGGTTGCCGTCCACAAAAACGGCGCGGCGAGTATTGCTAAAGTTCCGAATCGTTTCAGCAAAATTGAAAGCGATGCGGTAAATATCGCGGGAATAAGCCCGACAGTTAAAGTTGCTAATAAAACTAAAGAATAAGCAATCGGCGCAGGGATAGAAGCATAATGAGTCATCGGAAACGCGAGCCACCAGCACGAACCGAAAAAGAAAGCTGTTCCGAAAACCCATCCGAGCGCAAATGATTTTATGACCGATTCCTTTTCGCGTTCGACGGCGTAAAACAGCGGCACGAGCGCAATGTAAGCAAGAAACCAGATTTCGAAATCGGGAAACGCTAGAATCAATAGAATCGCCGAAAAAATTGCCAGCAGAGAGTTTTTAAGCGACGGCAATTTTGTTTTGAATGACGAGACGATTTTCATTTTGCCAGTTTAGCAAAAATTTTAATCGCGGAAAATTTAAAGCATCGTAAATGTTTTTGCTTCGACGAAAAAATTTTGATTTTACCGATTTCGGATTTTGATTGGATTTCCTTCAAATTGAACGAAGCAATTCAATTTGCGCGTGTTTGCCGAAAACTTCTACAAAATTTGTCAGCCGGAAGTGACGGATTTTGTCATTGCCGGACGCATTTCAAAAACTTAAGTCAAAATGAAATTAAACGCGGAAAATTTATTGTGAAATTTAGTTCAAATTGAACGAAGCGCGATATTTATTGAATAATAGGACTTTCTCAAAAATACAGAAACACGCACGAAGTAAGTGTGTTTTGCGTCATTGCGTCCTTACTTTGTGCGGGCTTCTGCAAAAAGTGAGAAAGTCCTAAATAAAAAGGAAATCCTAGCTAAAAGCGGGAAAGCCTGGCTATTTCTAACCAGGCTCACAATCGGAAGGAAAACTGAAGGAACGCTCGGAAGGTTGGTCAAGCGCGGTAGCAAACCACGCTCGGAGAAGTGTTGGCGGCGGGGTCTTGTTAAGTTTAACAAGCTAGCCGTTTCTCCCTATTGCATAAGTCGTGCCAAAGTTTTAGTCCAAAGTCCAAAGTCCAGAGTCCAGAGTCTCAGAGCCTTGTATTATTTAGCTTAAGAATAAATTCCGGCTGGTGATACAAGTTAAAAAACAGTTAGACTTTAGACTCTGGACTCTGGACTCTGGACTTGCGAGTTACACGATTTGCGACATTATTTTCCGCAGCGTTCGACGCTTCGCTGTAAAGCTAATGCCTGCTCGTTGCTGGCATCAATTCCGAGTGCCGATTGCGAATAAGTTTGCGCCTGCGAGCAGTCTTTTTTCTCCAAAAAGATTTTGCCGAGCGCGATGTTGGCATCAATCAATTGATTGTTCCAAAAGAGCGCGGTTTTTAAAGAGCTAACGGCATTTTCCAAATCGCCGCGCCGCAGATAAATATTGCCGAACAGAAGATAGGCTTCGGCGTTCATCGGATCGCTCGCCTGCACGCGGCGCAAAACCTGCATCGCGTCGTCGTCGCGCCCGCCTTTGTAAAAATCTTTTGCCTGCGCGAGCAACTCATCTGTTTCGTTGACCGCCGTCTGTGTTTGCGGAACAGTTTTCCGTCTGGACAACACGACACTGACGAAATCCTTGCGCGGCGGCTGTTCGACACGCAAATTTATATCGTCCGGCGAACCAGTTTTCTGAAAATCGGTTTCGACCTTTGCATAATTCGTCAAAAGTCGGCGCGCCTGATTATCATTGAAATCGGCATTCGTTTCGTCATTCATCTTTTTATAAGATTTGGCGAGCAGATAAAGGGCTTCGCCGTCGCGCGGATTAGCGGCGAGAACGGGTTTTAATTGTTCGGCGGATTCGGCGTAATTATCGTTTAAAAATAAAGCCAGACCGTAATTGAAACGCGAAGCCATCTGGTCGTCGGGCGCGGATTCGGCAGCTTTTTTGAGAAACTCCAAACCGTCTTTCAAAAACGCATCCGACTTTCCTTTGTTTTTCTTTTCCGCCCGCGCCGCCTGCACGCTGATTGCGCCCAAAGTGTTATAAACGGAAGTTAATTTTAAATCTTCGGCGAGCGGACGCAGAACGGCGAGAGCCTGTTCGTAATCGTTTTGCTGCCAGCGAATCAAGCCGGTGTAAAAAGCGGCTTCCGCGTAATGCGAATCGGTCGGCGGAATTTTGGAAAAATAATCGACCGCGTTCGCAAAGTCGCGCCGGTTCAGGTAAAAATGTCCGAGTTCGAGCGCGGCATCGGAATAGATTTTATCGGCTTCTTCTTGCGTTTCGCCCGTTTTGGCTTCCGCGTAAAGCCGCATCGCGTTTTTGAAAAATCCCTCTTTCGACTGCGGGTCGGAATCGGGCGTAAGTAGTCCTTTGATGTAGGCTTCAAACGCGCGTGACGGAATTTTATTCGCCATTTCGATAAACTGATTTTGCGAAAACGGCAGAGTCTGTTTATCTCTCAAATACAAAATTTGATATGTAATTTCGCCTTGAATGCTCTGCAAATCGGTCAAGGCGCGTTTAATGAGAATTTCTTTGGCTTCGATTTTATTGTCTTTTGTGCGAAGCGGATTTCCCGAAGCGTCCGTATCGGTGATAAACGCGCCTTTGTTGACTCCGATAATTCGCGCCTTCGCCACCGCGACCGGCACGGTTTTTCCCTTTTCAATCTCCTGCATTTCGATGGAAAAATTTCCGACGACCATCAGCGACGCTCCGGCTTCGCGCGCCAGTTTCAGCGAAGTCGCCAGCGACGGCAGCGATGTCAGAGGAATATTCAATCGCTGCTGAATAATTTTCCGTTCGTCATTCGGAACGACGTTCAGCCGCGTCGCTCTGACCTCTTTCGAGCCGAGAAGATCCGCCAGAGAATCCGCAAAACTTTCTCCGACCCAATTAAATTCCGGCTTGCCGGAGACGTTTTCAAACGGCATAATCAAAATCGTGTCCGCATTGCTCTGCCCGGTTTGAGCTTTAATTGAAATTACTGAAAATAGTAAAGTTAAAAGAACAATAAAATAAATTTTTCGCACTATGTATCCTCGGTTAAATAAAAAATTCGCTTTGTGTTTAAAGCGAATAGTTTAACAGGTTTGATGCGGATTGTTGAAAGAAAGGTGGATTGAAAATGATGGTAGTCGGTACGGGATTTGAACCCGTGTCGCCGCCGTGAAAGGGCGGTGTCCTAGACCCCTAGACGAACCGACCAGATGAAACTGGAAGCGGAAAACTTTGATTTTGAAAAGTTTCCCTATTAACAAACAGCGCGTTTTTCCAAACAAAAAAACGAACAGTTAGATTATCTTATCAAATCTTTTACTGTCAAACGGGGATTAGTGGTGAATGGCGAGTGGTGAGTGGCGAGTGAAGAAATACAAGCGATAAATAGCAGCATTTTCATACTCGAAAAAGCAGGCGCATCTATTATTCAATCGCCAAAAATTCTAATTAAATCTGCAACTCGCCATTCACCACTATCTTCCCCTCTGTGGTAAAATTTTTTCTTACAAATAATGAACGAACAAAATCCGAAACGAGTATTTTTGATTGATTCGATGTCGCATATTTTCCGCGCGTTTTTCGCTCCGATGGGAATGCGGCAAGAGCCTTTGCGAAATTCCAGAGGGCAAGTTACGCAAGCCGTTTTCGTTTTTACGAATATGCTGCGAAAACTTCTTAACGACGAAAAACCGGATTATATCGCCGCCGTTTTCGATTCGGCGGCGAAAACTTTTCGTCACGATAATTTTGCCGCTTACAAGGCGAACCGCGCCGCTATGCCTGACGATTTGTCGTCGCAAATGCCCTATATTGTCAAGGTTTGCGAAGCGTTTGGTTTGCCGATTTTAAAAATGGACGGTTTTGAAGCCGATGATATTATCGGAACTCTGGCGAAAAAAGCTGCGGAAAAAAAGATCCAAGCCGTCATCGTTTCAAACGACAAGGATTTGTGTCAATTGGTCGAAGACCCGCTTGTTATCTGTATGCGCCAGAATTCGCAGAACGTTAAACGCAAAGTTCCCGCGCCGCCGATTGAATGGTGCGATGAAGCCTGGGTCGAAAATAAATTCGGTGTACCGCCGTCGAAAATCGCAGACCTTTTGGGATTGATGGGCGACGCAATTGATAATATTCCGGGCGCGCCCGGCATCGGCGAAAAAGGCGCGACAAAAATTATTCAGCAGTTCGGTTCGGCAGAAGAAGCGATGCGCCGAGCCGACGAATTAACGCATAAAACTTACCGCGAATCGCTCAAAAATAATCAGGATATTATCCGCCAATCAATCGAACTCGCCACCGTTCATACGACGATGGACATCGAACTCGATTTGGAGCTTTTAAAACACCGCGAACCGAATCGTGAACTTGCCTATAAACTTTTTAAGGAACTCGAATTTACAGCCTTAACCAGAGAATTTGCCGATTCCGCGCCGCTTTTCGCAGGTTTGGACGGCAGCGGAAACGCCGCGCTTGTCGAAACGCCGCGCCGTTACAATTTAATTCAAAACCGTGAAGATTTAGATAAATTGATTCGCAGGCTTTGGGAAATCGAGCATTGGAGTTTTCAGGTTGACGATTCAAATTCCGGGGCGAAAGCCGACTCTTACGCGAAAAAACCGCCGATTGGAATCGCCATTGCCACCGGCGCGGGCGCGAGCTTTTTTGTTGATTTAGAAAATTTTGCGGGCGGACGCGATGAAGCGATTCAGCCGCTCAAAGACATTTTATCAAACGGTTTTTTGGAAAAAGTGACGCACGATTTGAAATGCAATCTCGCCGTTCTGGGAAAAATCGGCATCGCGCCCGAAGCTGTCGAAGACGACACGATGCTTGCCGCTTATTTGATTGATTCGAGCCGTTCAAGCCACAACGTGCCGTTGCTCGCGCTGCAAAATTTGGGAATTGAAATTTCCGTCGAAATTCCCGAAAACTGGACTGAATCGCAATATCGGACAGCCGAACGCGCCGATTTTATTTTCCAACTCGCGCCGCATCTCAGGCGCAAAGTTCAAGAGGACGGATTGGAGAGAATTTATACGGAAATTGAAATGCCGCTTGTTCCCTTGCTTTACGAAATTGAAATGGCGGGAATGAAAGTTGATGTTGGCGCGCTCAAAGGTTTTTCCGATTTTGTTTCGACCGAACTGGAAACCTTGCGCGAAAAAATTTACAAGATTTCCGGCAGAGAATTTAATATCGGCTCGCCCAAACAGGTCGGCGAAATTTTGCAGGAATTAAATATCGCGGGCGGCAAAAAAACCGCCACCGGACAGGTTTCGACAAGCAAGGATATTTTGACCGAACTTGCCGAAACCTACGAAATCGCGCAGCTTATTATTGATTACCGCGAACTCGACAAATTGAAAGCGACTTATGCCGACGCGCTGCCGAAATTGATTGACGCGGACGGGCGCATTCACGGAAATTTAAATCAAACCGTCGCCGTTACGGGACGTTTGAGTTCGACCGACCCGAATCTGCAAAATATCCCGATTCGCACCGAACTTGGTCAGCAAATTCGCCGCGCTTTTATTCCCGAAAATGGCAATAAACTTATTTCCGCCGATTATTCGCAGTTGGAATTAAGGCTTTTAGCGCACATCACGCGCGACGCGCGAATGCTCGAAGCATTTCAAAACGGCGAAGACATTCACGCGCAGACGGCTCAATTAGTTTTCGGCGCGAAAACTCCTGCGGAATTGAAAATCGCCCGCCGCAACGCAAAAATCACAAATTTTGCGATTGCCTACGCCATCGAAGCGTTCGGACTTTCGCAGCGTGTCGGCATCTCGCGCGCCGAAGCTAAGAAGGTTATCGAAGATCATTACGAAACTTACAAAGGCGTAAAAAAATTTATGGAAGAAACGCCAGAACTCGCCACGGAACAGGGTTTTGTGACTTCGATTTTCGGCAGGCGGCGTTATTTTCCTTCGATAAAAGACCGCAATCACAACGTTCGTCACCGCGCCGAACGCGAAGCCATCAATATGCCGATTCAGGGAACGGCAAGCGACATTGTGAAAATGGCGATGCTCAAAGTTGACGCGGCGTTGAAACGCGAAAGGCTGAAAACGCAAATGATTATGCAGGTTCACGACGAATTGTTGTTTGAATCGCCGAATGATGAAGTCGAAAAGGCGATGCAAATTATCAAACGAGAAATGGAATCGGCGGTTGAACTGGACGTTCCTTTAACAATTGAAATCGGCGCGGGCGAAAACTGGATGACCGCAAAATAAACTTCGATAATGCAAAATTCAAAATGCAGAATGCAAAATAGAAATCAGTTTCTTAATTTTGCATTTTGCGCTTTGAATTTTGCATTTTCAAACTGTTAATCCGCTGGCGATAAATTCTTCGATGGCGACTTCGAGCGCGCCGCCGAGAGCCGAACCTTTCGGTTCGCCGCATTCAATCGTCCAGCCGTGCATTTTCCCGACGATGCTTTTCTTAATCGCCTCGCGCAATGGATAATTGATAAATTTCCAGCCGTAGACGAGCCGCCCGCTGATGATAACGTTCGGTACGCCGATGCCCATTATCATATTGGCGATGCCGATGCCCAAGTATTCGCCGATGCGTTCCAGAGTTTTCTGGGCGCGAATTTCGCCGCCTTCGGCGCGCCCGACGATTTCGACAAAGCGCGGCAGTTTTTCGCCCGCGTGAACCATCCGGTCGCCCGTGTAGAGCGAAGCCGCCGAAGCCGCCGATGCGTATTTTTCCCAGCAGCCGCGATTGCCGCACACGCAGGGTTTTCCGCCCGCGACAATCGTCATATGCCCGAATTCTCCGGCACTTCCGCGCCCGCGCCCCGTTCCGCGATAAACTTCGCCGTCAATTATCAATCCAACGCCGATTCCCGTTCCCGAACGAACCAGAACAAAATCGCTCGTCGAACCGTTTTCCGCATTTCGCAGTTTCAAACGCGCTTCATACATTGCCGCAGCCGTCGCGTCGTTTTCGACAATTACCGGCGCGTCTCCGAATTTTAAAGCGTCGGCAATCGCTAAATTATTCCAGCCGAGATGCGGCGCGTAAAGCAGTTTGCGCCGTTCGGCATCGGTTGGACCCGGAACGCTCACGCCGATTGCCCGCAAAGTCCTTCCCGTCACACCGGCGCAAAGTTTTTCGATATTTTCACGCGCTTTTTTGATTGCCTGCGCGGGTTCGGACGGCGTGACAAATTCTTCTTCGGCGAGAATTTCGCCGCTGATTGTCGCCACTCCGACCTGCGAATGACGAACTCCGAGATTTACGCCGACAAAAAAATCGCGCTCGTCTGCGTATGACAGCGCAATCGGCGGTCGTCCCTGAACGCGCGCCGCGTCGTCCGTCTGAAACGGCTGCTCGCGCAAAATTCCGCTGGCAATCAGAGGTTTTACGATGTCCGTTACGGTGCTTCGGTTGACATCCATTCGTCTTGCTAATTCAATCCGCGAAATCGGCTGTGATGCCCGCACCAGTCTAAAAAGCATCCGCGCAGTTTTTGCCGGATTCAATCGTTCGGCGGAATCGAAATCGAATTTGCCTGATATATCATTCATCTTATCTTATTCGGTTTTTAATAATCTTTAATAATATGGCTTTCTTGAATACAATTTAACGCCGGAGGCGCAGACAGGAAAAGTTAAATAAAAATCTAGCTTTCCAATATCTGACGGTAAATTTCCGTATCGACATTGCCGCCGCTGACCACGAGACAAACTTTTTTATTCGCAAATTTTTCCGTGTTTTCCAAAACCGCGCCCAAAGTCAGCGCGCCCGTCGGCTCTGTTTTAAGATTCGCCAGAGAAAATAATAAACGCACGGCTTCCTTAATTTTTTCGTCGGAAACTTCGACGATTTCGGAAACGCTCGATTTGATAATTTCCCAGTTGTGTTTTCCGAGCGAAATCGTCCGCGCGCCGTCGGCAATCGTCATCGGTTCGGTTTCGTTCGGGATAATTTTTCCGGCTCGCAGTGAACGAAAAGCGTCGTTTGCCAGCAGCGGTTCAGCCCCAATCAATTCTGTCCGATATTCATTCCGGCGCAAACCTTTGGAGATTCCCGAAATCAAACCGCCGCCGCCGATTGGCGAGATTACAACATCAAATTTTTTTGCGGAAAGTTCGTCGCCCAAACTCGAATTTCCTTCAATCACAAACAAATCGTCATATGCCGAAGCGACGTAAGCATCGGGCATTTGCGCCGCTAGCTGCAAAACTCTTTCGTTGCGTCCGACTTTTTTTGTGTTAACTAAATCTACCGTCGCGCCGTAATTTTTCACCGATTCGATTTTCACGCGCGCCGACGTTTCGGGCATCACGACCGTGCATTTTTTGCCTGTCAATTTGCAGGCGTAAGCCAAAGCCTGCCCGAAATTTCCCGACGAAGCCGTTAAAATTTCGTCGTTTTCGACGTTCAGCGCGAGATTATACGCGGCGCGAAACTTAAAACTTCCCGTGTGTTGAAAAGTTTCGGACGCGATTGTTAAATCCAACCCTAAAAAAGTTTTCAGTTTTTCTGATTCGATAAAGCAAGTCGGGCGAATCGCTTCAAGCAAAGTTTTCATTTGTTTAGAATCCGTCAAACAGGCTAAACTCGTCAAGACGAATGAGCAAAAATCGCACGGAAAATCTGCCGCCGAAATTTATTGAAAACATTTCCGGCTTGTATGGCGCAAAAGGCGAAAAATGGCTGGCGGATTTACCGCAAATTATCCGTGAGATTTCCGGTAAATGGTCGCTTGAGATTGATAGAGTCTTTTCAAATTTGTCATTTAATTTCGTCGCGTTGTGTGTTGATGAAGCAGGCGAAAAGTGCGTTTTGAAAATCGGCGTGCCGGAAAAAGATTCATCTATTTTATTTGAAAAAAGAGCGTTGGAAGCCTTTGACGGAAAAGGCGCGGTGAAACTTTTGAAATTTGACGAAAAATTATGCGCGATGCTGCTGGAACGCGCGATTGCAGGCAAAACTCTGAGCGAAGTTTGCGGCGAAGATTATGCGAAAGCAGTTGAAATCGCCGTCGAAGTGATGAAAAAACTGCCGCGCAATCCGCCGGATAAAAGTAAATTTATCAATCTCGAAAGTTGGACTGACGGATTAAACCGCGCCGCGAAAGCAAATTTTGAACTCGAAAAAGTCGGCAAAGCACAGAAATTTTTCGATGAACTCGTCGAACCTTTTGAAAGAAAAATTCTGCTTCACGGCGACATTCATTTCGACAATATCTTGTCGGCGCGGCGCGAACCGTTTCTGTTAATTGACCCGAAAGGCGTAGTTGGAGAAATCGGCTATGAAATCGCGGTTTTCCTTAACGATTTGGCGGGTTGGACAGAACATTTGCCAGATCAAAAAGTGATTCTCGCGTCAGCCGTCAAAAGTTTTTCGCGGGCGTTTAAAGTTGGTATCGATGACTTGCGAAAATGGGCGTATGCGTTCGCCGTTTTGTCGGCGTGGTGGGCGATGGAAGATTTCGGAAAAGATTGGGAAGGGCAGATTTTACGGGCGGATATTTGGGAAGTATAATCATAAAAATTATGGAAAATGCACAATTCGGAATGGTCGGGCTTGGAACGATGGGCAGAAATTTTCTGCTCAACGTCGCGGAACATGGATTTTCTTGCGTCGGGTATGATTTGGACGAATCGAAGCGCAAACTTTTGATGGAAGAAGGCGCGGGAATGCCGATTGATTCGGCGGCGACGGTGGCGGAATTTGTCGGGAAATTAGCACGCCCGCGCAACATTATGCTGCTCGTTCCGGCGGGAAAAATCGTCGATTCGGTGATTGCCGATTTGCTTCCTTTTCTGGAAAAAGACGACTTAATAATTGACGGCGGCAACTCGCATTTCATCGATACTGAAATCCGCGAAAAGTTTCTAGCCGAAAAAGGCATCGAATTTATGGGCGTTGGCGTGTCGGGCGGCGAAGAAGGCGCGCGGCACGGCGCAAGCATTATGCCCGGCGGACGCAGAGAGTTTTACGAGCGCATCCGTCCGATTCTCGAAGCCGCCAGCGCGAAAGTGGGCGGCGAGCCGTGCGTCGCGTATATGGGAAGCGGTTCGGCTGGGCATTTCGTCAAAATGGTTCACAACGGCATCGAATACGGCTTGATGCAAATCTTGGCGGAAACTTACGATTTTATGTTTCGCGTTTTGAAAATGAATTACACCGAGATGTCCGAGACTTTTAAGAAGTGGAACGATTCGGAACTAAATTCTTTT
>JBPCRW010000103.1:0-9834 GCA_050996405.1 Pyrinomonadaceae bacterium
ATTGCTGACAATAATCTTTGTAATGTTGAAGAAAGAGTTGGACTATTGGTATCTGGAAGATCGTTTGTATAATCGCAAGCTGCGACAACTGAATGCCGCAGCTTAACATTTGACTTTGCATAGGAAATTCATTCTTCTTTCTATTGATTCAAATCAGACGTTCCGTCCGCATCTTTCAGCCTTTGCGTCGGTCGTGGCGCAAATCGCGGAAATCCTTCCGACGGTCGCGGCGGTCATGTCGAATATCACGACGGTCTTTATTAGCATCAACCCTGTCTGAACGAACTTCGCGGTGGTCTTTGTTTAAATCGCGGCTGTCAGTTCTGACATCCGTGCGGTCGCCCTTGACATCGGTTCTGTCATTGGTAATTTCCTGACGGTCGGCGGCAAGCTGGTCTGCCGACGCGCCGTTTTTTTTGTCCGTGCGATATTTGGTTTCATCTCCTCTGATGTCGCGGTTGTCCTTGCGAATATCGCGCTGGTCTTTGTCAATCTCTTTCTCATCGCGCCGCGCGTCGGTTCTGTCTTTTCGTAAATCGGTGCTGTCATTTCCGGTGTCGCGCCGGTCGCGCCGGATGTCGCGGCTGTCTTTTCTAATGTCCTTTCGGTCTGATTTAACGTCGGAATTTGCAGGTGTCGGGCTTGGCGTAGTTTCCTGCGCCGCCGCGCCGACGACCAAAAATCCGAGCAGCGCGCCTGCTGACAATACGCTTTTAAATACTGCTGTCTTCATCTCTTTACTCCTTGTTCCTTAGTTTAATTAGTCGAGTTGGCAGCATAAATAAAAAAACCGAGGGAACGGCTTTTTTATTTTCCGGCGATGACGCTTCCGCTTTCAACTCTACCAATCTATCAGACGCGCGAGATATAATGATGGTCTGAAAAAATACAGAAACTATTATCGAGACGGAATAATTCTCTGAAAATAAAAAAGCCGCAACTCCCGGAAACATTTATCGAGCGGCGACCTTTTTTTTAATTTTTATTTCTAAATGAATGCTTAGTTTAAATTCATCATCTCCTTAACATATTTCGCGGCGGGCGAGCCGAATGAAAGCATCTCGTCGTGCATTTTTCGCATATCGGTTTGCTTTCCGTTTTTCGCTTCGTAAGCGCGGCGAATGTCGTTGACTTCCGTTACGCCGCCGTAATAAGTCGAAAGCTGTGTCGAAGAAAGCTGCGCGCGTTTCCATTTTCCGGCGGCTTCGCCTTCTTCCTGAAAACCTTCCGTCATCATAAAATCAATCGCCTCTTTTTCGGTCATTCCTGCGGTGTGAATTTTCTGGTCAATGATGGCGTTGATGATGACGCGCAGCCGCATTTTCAGTTGCTGCATCTCGGTTTCCGCGCCGCCGTAACCTTTTTCCGCCATCAACTGCTCGGCATAAACCGCCCAGCCTTCGACGAAACTTCCGCTTCCGAAAATCGCGCGAATCTTTGTCGGAGCTTGAAATTTATTGGCGTGCATTAATTGCAGATAATGACCGGGCATCGCTTCGTGAATCGTCAAATCGTTGAGCATATAATCGTTGTATTCCTTGAAAAACGATTCCTTTCTTTGCGGAGTCCAATTGTTCGGAGTCGGCGAGATGGCGAAAAACGTCGAATTGTTTTTCTCAAATGGTCCGGTCGAATCACAGTAAGCAACCGCCGTCCCGCGAGCGTATTCCGGCATCACGATGACTTTGACGGGTTCAGTTGGAACAGTCACAAGATTATTTTCGCGCACAAATTCCGTCGTCGCCCGCAAATCTTTTTCCGCCTGCGAAACGATTGTTTCATTGGTCGGACGCGATTCGGCGAGTTTGTCTAAAACCGCTTTGATGACAAACTTTTTGCCTGTTAATTCAGTAGTTTTTACGGCTTCGTTCCCGCTTGGAAAATATTTTTTATAAAGTGGAAAGGCGACTTCAAACATTTTATCCTGCGTCGCTTTCAAATCCGTTTCGGCGCGTCTTAAAAGTTCTTCTTTCGATAAATCCGACGAGAGCGCGAATTTTAATTTCTGGCGATATTTCGCGTCCCCAAGACGAAAATCGCCGTTCGAGCGCGGCAGTAAATCTTCTTTCAGCCACTTGCCGTAATCCGTGAGCGCGGCGATAGCTTTTTCGCGCGAAGGTTCAAGCGCGGTTTTCATCTGCGGAGATTTATCCGCGAATGGCGACAAATCATCCCGAATTAAACCAATCACGCCTTGATTTTGCTGAATCGCCGTTTCGGTATAAACGCGCGGCGGATTTTTCAGATTCGCTTTGGCGGCGGCGATAACTTCTGGAATCGCTTCGAGTCTGCCCTGCAAATTTTCCAGGCGTTCGTCGAGCGGCGCGAAATCTCTGGAAATTAAATAATCGAGCGCGCTGCCGACGTTATAGACAAGCGGATTCCACTCGTATTCGCGCAAAACGTCCGCTTGAAAAATTTGATATTCGAGATTTTCACGCAGAATCCGCGCGTCAACATTGTTCGTTTTGCTCAATTCGTCAAACGGAATTTTGTTCAAATCATTCAAATATTTTTCCGCGAAAGCGCGCCGTTGTTGAACGCCTTTGATTGAATAATCACTCAAACGATTGTCGTAAGCGTGATTGCCAAGCTGCGTTGACCATTCGGGATTGAGCGATAGAAGTCCGCTAATAAAACCATTTGCCAGTTTCTCAAACTCGTTGTCGGCATCATCTTTACTGGTTATCGCCATCGCGGTTTGAAAAAGAAAGCAAGCGGCTAACACGACCGCGAAAAATTTTTGAAACATTTTTATTTATCCTGACCTTTGCGTAAGAGTAAGGGCGATTATGCGCCGTTGCCCCGCAAAATACAATCGCAAAGGCTTGTCTTAACGCGGCTGATTAGGTTATAAACTAAATTCTATTGAAATAAAACTTTCGCTAAATTTATGACAAAACAAAATTTCAACCGCCGCGATTTTCTGCAAATCGGCGCGTCGGGTATCGCCGCTTTAACCGTCATGAGCAAAAATTCAAATGCCGAAAATCTTTTTCAAAATCAAACGAATTTTGACTTGGAAGAAATTACCATCGGCGAACTGCAAGCGAAAATGAAATCGGGCGAAACGTCCGCCGTTAAAATCACGCGGAAATATCTCGAACGAATAAAATCAATTGACCCGAAATTAAACGCTGTTATCGAACTGAATCCAGACGCTCTCGAAATCGCGGAACAATTAGACAAAGAAAGAAAGTCTGGAAAATTGCGCGGCTCGCTGCACGGCATTCCGGTTTTGATAAAAGATAATATCGACACGGCAGATAGAATGCATACAACTGCCGGAAGTCTCGCTTTACTCGACGCGCCCGCGCCAAAACGAGACGCTTTTCTCGTTCAGCAATTGAGAAAATCCGGCGCGATAATTTTAGGCAAAACGAACTTGAGCGAATGGGCGAATTTTCGTTCGTCGAAATCTTCGAGCGGCTGGTCTGGACGCGGCGGGCAAACTCATAATCCTTATATTTTAGACCGTAATCCGTGCGGTTCAAGTTCGGGAACGGGCGCAGGGATAGCGGCAAATCTGGCGGCAATCGGCATCGGCACGGAAACCGACGGCTCGATTATTTGCCCTTCTTCGACGTGCGGAATTGTCGGCATCAAACCGACACTCGGCTTAGTTTCCCGCACGGGCGTGATTCCGATTGCACATTCGCAGGACACAGCGGGACCGATGGCGCGAACCGTCGCGGATGCGGCGATTTTGCTCGGCATTTTGGTTGGAACGGATGCAAATGATTCGATAACTTCGCAGAGTTCAAAGGGCGAAAAAGATTACACGAAATTTTTACAAAAAGACGGTTTGCGCGGAATGCGAATCGGCGTGGCGCGTCAGTATTTCGGGCGCAATGACAAAGTTGATAAAGTCATCGAGCCGCATTTGCAGATTTTGAAAACGGGCGGCGCGACGCTTCTGGACGTGCAGTTTGAAACTCTGGAAAAATTCGGCGATGCGGAATATCAGGTTTTGCTTTACGAATTTAAGGAAGATTTAAATAAATATCTGGCGGCGCGCGGCGGGCAAAATAAAACGCTCGCCGATTTAATCAAATTCAACGACGCGAACCGCGAAAAAGAAATGCCGTATTTCGGTCAGGAGATTTTTTTGCAGGCGCAGGAAAAAGGCGATTTAAACGACCGCGCGTATCGTCTCGCGCTTTTGCAAAGCAAACTTTACACGCAGGAACAGGGCATTGATGCCGTAATGGATAAAAATAAACTGGATGCGATTGTCGCGCCGTCGGGCGGCGTGGCTTGGATGACGGATTTGGTCAACGGCGATTGCGGCGTGTTTGAAAGTTCTTCTCTGGCGGCGGTTGCGGGTTATCCGAACATCACCGTTCCAGCAGGCTATGTGCAGGGACTTCCCGCCGGAATTTCGTTTTTCGGTCGCGCATTTAGCGAACCCGTTTTGATAAAAATCGCCTACGCTTTCGAGCAGGCGACGAAAGCACGAAAAACGCCGAAGTTTTTACCGACTTATCCATAAAAATTAGCCACAAAAAATCACAAAACACACAAAGGAAAAACTAACCGCAAATTACACGAAAGAAAATAATTCTTGTAATTTGTATTATTCGCGGCTAAAAGTTTTTGTGCCTTTTGTGCTTTTTTGTGGCTATTTGAAAACGCCTTCGCCCAGAAAATTTTCGCGCAGATATTTAACTGTGTCCTGCAAAGTCCCGGCGGGGTCGCGTGTCGTAAAGTTTAATTCTTTCGTCGCTTTTGACGAATCGAAATACCAGAAGTATTCTCCCATTTCGACTTCGGAGGCTTCAAACGGCGCGGGTCGGTTGAAATTTTTATAAATCGAAGAAATAAAATTTGAACCGGCAACCGCAAATTTTTTCGGGACTTTGAACATCGGCGCGGAAACGCCCGTCAATCTTTCGAGCCGCGCGAAAAATTCCGCAAACGTCCAATTGACCGCGCCGAGCAAATATCTTTCCCCATGTCTGCCCTTATCGAGCGCGTTCAGAAAAGCTGTCGCCGCATCTCGCGCGTCAACAAAATTCAAACCGCCCGAAGGCGTTATCGGCAGTTTTTTCGCCATAAAATCCAAGATGAGTTTGGTCGAACTCAAACGCTCGTCGCCGCTTCCCAACAGCAGTGACGGATTCAAAATCACCAATCTATCGCCTTTATCCTGAAAAATTCGCCGCGCCGTTTTTTCCTGATAATATTTCGAGGCGTAGTAAGCCCATTTCGTCAAAATTTCAACCGGCTGCGGATAAGTTTCGTCCAGAATTTCGGGCGTTTCGCTGATTGCCGAAGTTCCGCTTGAAGACGCGAGAATAAAATTTTTCACGCCGTTTTCCTTTGCCGCTTCGCATAATAAACGAGTTCCTTCGACGTGAATTTTATTCATCTCGATCGCGCCGTCGTAAGAGAACGAAACTTTTCCCGCGAGATGATAAATCGCCTCGACATTTTTCGTTGCCGCCGCGACATCTTCTTTTCGCGTCACCGAACCGGCAAACGCTTCGCATCCAGCATCCGTCATCCATTCGGGGACGCTCGAAGCCATTACGCGCAAGTTTTTCGCGCCGCTATCTAAAAACTGCCGAACCAGATGCGCGCCCAAAAAGCCCGTGCCGCCCGTGATTAAAATTTTCTTTTCGGTTTTTGCTAACGCTTTCGTTTTCTTCGTCACCATATTTATTCACCGATAATCGGCTCTTGTTTGCGTGTCTTTCTACGTTCGGCACGCCATTTTTTGCGAACGGCGGCGACATCGAATTTGTCTTTTTTACTGTCGCGCATATTTTCAACCTCAAATTGGACGCGCGCGGCGATTAAGCGGTAGGCTTCGGTGTTCGGCGCGTCTTTGACCATTTCCGCCAATTCTTCGTATTCCAAAAATCGTCCGACTTTTGCGCCGACGCTCGCGCCGATGCTGTTTTTGGCGGGAATCGTCATTCCTTTTGGAAAGGCTTCGTAAGTTCCCCAAATGTAAATCGGGAGAATTCCGGTTTTATTATTGAGCGCGAGATAACCGATAATCGGTTTAAATTCGGCGATTTCGCCTGTGGTCGAGCGTGTGCCTTCGGGAAAAATCAATGTGTTGTAGCCTTCCTTTAAAATTTCGGTGACGTGGCGCAAGCTCTGGCGCAAACTTCCCGTGCGCTCGATGGGAACGAGCGTCGTAAAATTGTTCATATAGGCGCGTTTATATTTCGTGTCAAACCAATAATCGGCGGCGGCGACGACAACGGTTTGTTCGGCAACGTCTTTACCCAGAGTCTTTCTGACCAAGCCCGTGTCAATATGCGAAGCGTGATTCGGCGCGACGATAAAATTCGTGTGCTGCGGCACGTTCGCCTCGCCTTCAATTGTCGTATTCAAAATGCTGTCGTAAAGTTTGTCCTGCGCGAAATCAATTAACTGATTCCCGACGCGGCGGATAATTGACGGAATAAAAATTTCGTCTTCCTTTTTTTCTTCCGTCTTCGGCTCGTCAATCATTTTCTTGTGTTTATCGACACGCTGAACGGCGGTTAATAATTCTCGAACGCTCTGCGCTTCGTTCAAAGTGTCGGGCGAAATAACGCGCCCGCCCGCATCTTCGACCGCCGCTTGCAGTTCGACAAACATCAGAGAATCAAAACCCAAATCGGCGAGTTTCGAGTCCAGAGCAATATCGGAAAGCGGATGATTGGAAACCGTCGCCGCGATTTTGCGAACCCATAAAACATTATCGTCGCCTTTCGATTCGGCAGCGTGTCTGGTTTTCTTTTTTGCCTTGTCTTCCAGGTTTTGGAGTGTCTCGACGACTTCGGGACGCTTTACTTTGCGCGTTGCCGTTCGCGGCAGTTCAAACGGCGTGAGATGCAAAACTTTGACGCGCTTGAAAAACTGCAATCCGGCGGAAACTTCTCGAAAATGTTCCTCGACTTTTTTATTCGTTTCGGCTCTGGATAAAGAAATATCGTGTTCGTAATCCGGCACGACGAGCGCGGCGATTTTCTCGCCGCCGTCAGCATCCGGCAAGCCGACGACCGACAATTCCTTTATCAAAGCGGATTTTCCATAATAGTCTTCAATCTCGTCTGGATAAATATTCTTGCCGTTCGAGTCGATGATGACATCCTTTGAGCGTCCGACAATAAATAGATTTCCGTCGTCGTCCAATTTCCCTAAATCGCCTGTTTTCAGCCATCTATCCTGCAAAACATCTTCGGTCGCTTCTTCGTTGTTGTAATAACCGAGCATCACATTTTGCCCGCGAGCGAGAATTTCGCCGACCCCGTTTTCATCAGGCGATTCGATTTTTACTTCCACTCCTGGCAGAGGCTTTCCGACACTTCCGCGCAAAAGTTTATTTCCCGGACGCGCGACGGTCAAAACGGGTGAAGATTCGGTCAAACCGTAACCTTCTAAAACTGTAAAACCCAAACCGTGTAAATCTTTCTGGACTTTTTCCGAAAGAGCCGAGCCGCCCGAAATCAGGTAGCGCATTCGCCCGCCCATTCCTTCGTGAATCGGGAAAAAGATAATTGGTCCGAGATTAAATGGCGTGTTGTCGCGCAGCCAGGCGTTAAATTCGATGACGTTATCGGCAAGGTCTGCAAACCAATCGCCGCGTTCGCGCAATCTCGTTTTTATTCGGCGATGCAGCATTTCCCACAGCGCGGGAACGCCGACCATTCCCGTCACCAGATTGTTTTCGATGGCGCGGGAAAGTTCTTCGCCGCTCAATTCGTCCAAATAAGTTATCTGCGTTCCGTTTGAAAAAGGCGTTAAAAATCCGGCGGAAAATTCAAATGTATGATGCATCGGCAGGACGGACAAAACGCCGTCGGTGATGTCCATATCCAGAACTGACGAGAGCATCGAAATCATATTGACGAAATTTTTGTGCGAGAGCATGACGGCTTTCGGCGCGCCGGTCGTGCCGGATGTAAAAATCAGAGACGCGACCGAATTCGATAAAATTTTATTCGGCAACAGCGCGTTTCGTTTGGCTTCTTCGGTTTCAGATTGAATTTCAAAAACTTCGTCAAATGTCCAAACCGGAATTTTCAGTTTTGCCGCTTTTAACCGTTCGGCTAAATCCGGGTTTTCGTCGGCTAATTTCGACGAAAGAACAATTGCCGACGCTTCGCCCGTTCGCGCAAAGTTGATGATTTCGTCAACTGAACTCGCCGGGTCAACCGGAATTGCCGTCGCACCGGTTTTCAAAATGCCGAAATAAGAGATTCCCCATTCGGGCATATTGTGGGAAAACAAAATCACGCGGTCATTTTGTTTGATTCCTTTTTCCGCCAAAAATCCGGCGGCGCGAAGTGTTAATTCTCTGACATCTTCAAAAGTATATTGCTCTTTTTTGCCGTCGCGTTCGATACGCATCGCCACGCGCGTCCCGAATCTTTTGACCGACGTATCGAATAAATCGAGCAAATCATTGTAGGTGTAAGAGCGTTTTTCGACCTTTTTGAGTTCTTCTTCGAGGTGCGGCAAAACCCATTTCCGCATTCCTGGAAAATGCACCTTCAGCCAGTAATCATACCAATCGAGTTTTTCGGGATACCAGGGCAAAAGATTTTTCTCTTTTTCTTTGACCAGCGACATCAAAGCGCGAACGTTATCGGCGCGATACAGATATTCGTTGTCAATCATAAACGGCTTGAACATAGCAAATGCGTCCATCGTTTCCTGCGTCACGCGCTCAAAATTTTCGACCGATTTCCGCAAATCCGAAACGATGTTTCCGATGCGCCCGCCAGCCCAGGCGGGCTTTGCTTTATCGAGAAATAAGTTCGCGCGTTTCGCCAGTTTATTCAACATCGGCGCGGAGATTCGCTCATAAGTTTTCTGCGTCACGGGCGCGGCTTCAATCATCGCCGAGACGTTATTTACTAATTTATTTCCCGTTTCCTTTTCCTTAAAATGCTCGCGTTTATAAAGCCCGACCAGCCCGACGATGCGCTTCATATCATTCGGGTTCGAGTCGCCCGAACACGCCTGAAAAACAAGCGGCGGATTGTCGTCAACCAGCGCGTTCATCGCCGCGCCCAAAATCGCGCCCGCCGCCATATCAACCGGAATCACGTCGAGAATCAAATTTTCGTTGACGGGAATAATCGGCTGACCGCGAAGGGCGATTAAAATCAAAGGCGCGGTCGTCGTAAAATCTTCGTTCCAGCCCGCGAACGGATATTTATTGGCGGATTCGACAATCGAAGGGCGCACTAAAATTTTTACAATATCGTCCTGCTGCGCGATAATTTGCTCGGCAAGCGATTTCGAGTAAGTATAAATATTCGTCCAGCCCCAGTATTCGGCACGTTCCGCGCCGAGTTCGGTGGTGCGTTCCCGAATCCACATTTTGCGCTCGCGGAACATCGCCGATTTCAATTCGGCTTCGTCGTCGGGGTCGCGCCCTTCTTCGTTAAATCTTTCCCGCGCCTGCTCTCGAAATTTCGCAATCTGCACCGCGTCATCCGCTTCCTGACGCGCCTGTTCCGAAAGACGCGCGCAATCTTCGATTTCCTTGTTGACATCAAAAGTCGTTCCGACAAGTTCGTTTTTGCGCGGGAAATATCCGACGACTTTTTCGTTTTCCCAAATCGCGCCGCTGCGTTTTCCCGCGACAAAACAAGTTGAAACGTGAACCAAAGTCGGACGCTTCATCATCCGCGCCATTTTCAAAATATTATTCGAGCCGACGACATTCGTCCGCAACGCCGATTCAAGCGGCGGATTAAACGTCACATTCCCCGCGCCGTTGATAATGACATCGCAATCTTTCATTATCTTTTTCGCTTCTTTTTCCGTCATTCCGAGAAATTCATCGCCGACATCGCCGTTGACCGGAACGACTTTCGCGCG
>JBPCRW010000174.1:0-12758 GCA_050996405.1 Pyrinomonadaceae bacterium
TTATTCATAGGACTTTCTCACTTTTTGCAGAAGCCCGCACAAAGTAAGGACGCAATGACGCAAAACACACTTACTTCGTGCGTGTTTCTGTATTTTTGAGAAAGTCCTAATTCAATAGGTTTTACCCATTCTAAAAAATTAAAAATATCTAAATTCTATGAGAAAAAAATCAATCAAACTCTTTCTAGCGGTAAGTCTTGTCTTATCAGCCATTTACCCCCCAGATGCTTTTAGCCCAGCAGACTGACCCGTTTGCTGCCGGTGCTAAGTCAAAAATAAGATTGCCCAAAAGCGCAATTGTCGGCTCGAATGCTGAAAGAAAAGCCGCTTGGGATAGACTTTCCGAAAACGAGAAAAGTCAACTCATTGATAAATTCAAGTCAATTTTTGAACAGGCTAAAGCTAAAAGTCATAAGTCGGAAAAACCTTTAGACACAATTTTGACTTTCGCGGCGGCGAATAAATCAAGGCGATTTGTGAACGCGCAAACCAGAGAAACAATTAAATCGAAAAATAACTCCTCTCTCGCTATGCCTTTACGACCAGAGCCTTGTGACGGATGCGAACCGCCGCCCGACCCAAATCCGACTCCGACTGACCAATCTTCGCCGATAGGTTTTTTAGATGGAATTGATGTAAATATGGCTACTATAAACGGCTGGAGTTTTGACCCGGATAATCCTTCGGCTTCAAATGATGTTCATATTTATATAAATGGTCCGGCAGGCGGCGGCGGAATCGGCTTTGCGATAACTACTAATCAATTGAGACCGGACGTTAATCAGGCTTATGGTAATTAACGGCAATCACGGCTATTCCTTCCAAATTCCGCCGCAATTTGCCGATGGACAGCCGCACGCCGTTTATGCTTACGGCATAGACACCGGCTCGAATCCGCCGACTCTTTTAAACGGCTCGCCAAAGTCTTTTACACTTAATCCGACTTCGCCGCCGCCACCGCCGCCAACCGGAAATGACGCTGACGGCGACGGATTCGACGATAACTTTGAATCGGCGTTAGCCGACGGATTTACACCGCTCTATCACGTTTCGGCAAACGAAAATGCCGGAACAGGATTTGCGACTTTCAACAATTCACTTCCGCTAAGCGTAAATCAACTATTCGGTCCAGTTCCGCCGATTAGTTACTATCGCGCGAAACCGTTAGGCGCGGGTTCTATAAACGGCAGCCAGTATGGATTTGTTCAACTGGATTATTTAACGCTCTGGAATAAAGACGACGGGCTTATTGCCGGAGGCTTTTGTTACTTTTTGTCTCCAGCTATAGGTATATCTCTTGACGTAATTGAACTAGGTAGTCACCAATACGACAGAGAGCGTTCCGCTATTCTGGTAGCTGCTCCTTTAGTGAACGGCACTTACAGTCCGAATATCTACGATTACAGAGCGTATAAATTTTTCACAGCCGCCCACGAAGATACTTTTTTCGACCATAGTGTGCTGTTTTACCCGCAAGAACCTATAAATTTTGACGCGCACATCGAACTTTCGCTTAGTCAATCAAAACACAGCACATATCCTCATAACCCGGATTACCAGCCACTTTTCCCAGACTATGTAATTGCTTCAACATACGCGGGAATAGAATTCGCTTATGCCTATGGAGAAATAGACTATTACAGATACCTAGAGCTTCTTTACATAGCGGACACAGTATTTTACGCCTGCGCCATCGAACATTTTCAAGAACAGGGCGGAAGTTTTGCGGGTATAAGAATAAATGTCGGGAACTGTCACATCCGATAAACAATTCTAATTTCATTCTAGACCCTGAACTAGCCTATAAACTTAGCAAGCTATTCTAAAAAAGGAGAGAAATAAAATGTTAAAGAAAACGTTGTCAATACTGCTTGTCGCATTGCTAATAAACTTAGCAGTGATGCCGTCAGTTTTTGCAAATAACAATCCTGAAAAAGATGCGAAATTTGCGGCGAAGGTGAAAGCCGAAATTGCAAAACTCGGAGTCGGAGAAGATTCAAAGGTAGAAGTCAAACTCAAGGATGGAACAAAACTCAAAGGCTACGTTTCGGAAATAACCGACAGTGGATTTGTGATAACTGATAAGGCTGGAGAATCAACTTCTGTGCCTTATCCTAACGCCAAACAGGTTAAAGGCGGTAATTCAAAGGCAGGTATTATTATTCTTGTTGGGATACTTGCATTTTTTACTATTGTAATAATTATAGCTGCTACTAAACATCCGCCGCGTGATTCTCAACCTTCAACCATCCGTCATTTTTAAAATTGAATTTAACGGTTGAATCTTTATTTTCTAAGGAGAGAAATAAAATGTTAAAGAAAATTCGGGAACTTTTCCCTTTAACGGTTGTCTAACAATTCAGGTTTCCCGCTTTCGCCCGGCACCGGCAAAAGGAGAAAAAAATGTTAGACAGAATGATTGAGTCGAAAAATGACGCGCGGACGGAAAATTCGCGCCGCAACAATTTTTTATTGACGACTCTTTTTTTCGTGGCGATGCTGTTCGGCGGTGCGATGCTTTACAGTTTATATGCCAAGCCGCTCGGAATGACAAACGAAAATCTGGAATTTTCAATGCTTGTCGCGCCCGTCGCGGAAACTGAACCGTCGCCTGCCGAATTGCCGAAAAAAGAATCAGACGTTTCGCCAAATCCGAAAATTCCTGTGGAAGCAGTTCGCCAGGTCATTCAAAAAACGATTGACGAATCGCCCGATATTCTGAAAGGAATTTCAACCGTTAAAAATCAATACGCATCGCGTCCGCCGGGTGCGGTTCAATTAGGCGCGATCGATTCCGAAATTGCATCTTCAAATTCTGGAAATTCGCGCGAAGGCGGAGAAAATAATGCAGGCATCGCCGCCGCGCCAAAACGGATTTTAGATGAAGACGCGGATGCGAAAGAGCCGCCGAAAATGCCGAAATCCGTTTCACCGCAGCCGAAAAAACCCGTTTCGCTCGGCGTGGCGAACGGATTTGCGAAAAATCTTCCCGTTCCGATTTATCCGGCGGCGGCAAAAGCCGTTCACGCAACGGGCGCGGTCAACGTGCAGATAACGATTGACGAGCAGGGCAGAGTCATTTCGGCAAAAGCCGTGACGGGTCATCCGCTTTTGCGCCAGGCGGCGGAACAGGCGGCGCAACGCGCTACGTTTTCGCCGACGCTGCTTTCAAAAATTCCCGTCAAAGCAACCGGCGTGATTGTTTATAATTTCGTCGCGCAGTAAATTAAACTGTGAACTATGAATGATGAACGATGAGTGGTTGGAAGGGTTTCGGCAACTCATTGTTCAACGTTCGGCGTTTAATTTGTCGAGAAAATCCTTTCTGAATTGTCCGAACTCGCCGCGTTTAATCGCTTCCCGAACGCGGCGCATCGTTTCCAAAAAAAACGCTAGATTGTGATGCGAAATCAAAGTTGCGGCAAGCATTTCGCCCGCTTGATAAAGATGCCGCAAATACGCTTTGGAATATCTGCGGCAAACCGAACACGGGCAATCGGCATCAAGCGGTTCTGAATCTTTCGCAAATTTCGCGTTGCGGATATTGAGTTTTCCTCTGGATGTGAACGCGCTTCCGGTGCGCCCGTTGCGCGTCGGAATCACGCAGTCAAACATATCCACGCCGCGCGCAATCGCTTCGATTAAATCTTCCGGCGTGCCGACTCCCATCAAATATCGCGGCTTTTCGGCAGGCATCTGCGGCGCGAGAAATTCAATCGTTTCATACATCACATTTTTTTCTTCGCCGACGCTCAAGCCGCCAATCGCGTAACCGTCAAAACCGATTTCGACAGTTTTTTCCAAACTTTCCTTTCGTAATTCGAGATGACTCGCGCCTTGGATTATTCCGAATAACGATTGCCGCCCGCTTAAATTAGTCCAGAGTCCAGAGTCCAGAGTCTCTCACGAACTGTCATACGGACTAGAGACTCTGGGCTCTGGACTCTGGACTTCAGATAAGAATCCCGTATCCATTCCCGCATTTTGCAGTTCGTTAAATTTATTTTTTGAACGCGAAGCCCACCGCGCCGTCATCTCCAAACTTTTTTTCGTTACTGCAAAATCGGCTTTGCCCGGCGTGCATTCGTCAAACGCCATCACGATTTCCGAACCGAGCGCGGCTTGAATTTCCATTGAAACTTCCGGCGACAAAAATTTTTTATCGCCGTCAATATGCGAGCGAAATTCAACGCCTTCTTCCGAAAGTTTCCGCAAATCGGTTAAAGAAAAAACCTGAAAGCCGCCCGAATCCGTCAGCAGCGAACGATTCCACGTCGAGAATTTATGCAATCCGCCGAGAGCGCGAATCGTTTCAACGCCCGGACGCAAAAATAAATGATAGGTATTGCCGAGAATTATACGCGCGTCAAGTTCCTGTTCGAGCCATTCAAAACGCACGCCTTTAACCGTCGCTTGCGTCCCGACGGGCATAAAAACAGGCGTTTCGATAACCGAACGCCTCGTCCGCAAAATTCCCGCCCGCGCATTTCCCTCTTGTGAAATGATTTTCCATTCGATTGGCTGCATAAATTACGAATTTCAAGTTTCAAATTACGAATTACGAATTATTTTTAGTCGTGATTTGAATGCTTCCGATAATTTTGAGAAGTTCCTCTAAATCGTCCAGCAGGCTTGCGACTCATCGAAATATTCTGTGGCTTTGAGAAGCCTAATCCAGTATTTTGTTTCTCTGGCTTCTTTGTACGCAATACTAATTTTTGAAACGAAATCGGCTTTTGACTGCCCGCCGACTGCTTCTTCGGAATTTGCTCCAATGGATGTTCCGCTTCTCAAAAATTGTTTAGAAATTACAAATTCCTTCTTTTCTTCAATCAGATATTTGTAAGCCTTAACAACTCTAATTGCAAAAGCAAAACTTTTCTCCAACAGAATATTTTCCTTCATAATTTTTCTTCATTCGTAATTCGTAATTTGAAATTCGTAATTTACTTCTTCTTTCCGATGAGTGTCCAAATCTGCGGCGCGCCGACGGCAACTTCGGAAATAATTTTGCCGTTTTCATCAATCAACACGGCGGACGGCGTGCCGTTCATTCCGAGTTTTTCGGCGATTTCCCGTTTGTCGTCTAAAACGACGGGCGACAGCAAATTCATTTCCCGATTGGCTTCCGCGTCCCCGGATGAAACCAGCAAAAGATTTGGTTCGTCCTGACCTTTGGCTTTGTCCCATTCGCGCAGTTCGTCGAGCATTTGCGTGCAGAAACCGCAGCCAATACTCCAATATGTCAACAGGGTTTTTTTGCCGCGTAAATCTTCCGCTTTGACAGAATTTCCGTCAACCGACGAAAGCGCGAACGCGGGAATTTCCGTGCCGATTTTCTGCCCATCGCCTGTGATATACAAAGATTGATTGTCTATAATTTCGATTTTGATTTTTTCAATCAATTCACGAATTGCCGCGTCGCCGACCGCCGGACGGCTCGCAATTGTGCCGTCGGCGTTGACGAGCAGAGCCGTCGGAGTCCAGTTCGCGCCGAAAGTTTCGGCAATTTCGCGTTCGTTTTGCAGAAGAACTTGCTTAAAAGTGTTGCTGCCGAGTTTTTCGGCGTTTTCCTTCGCCTTCCCGCTGCTGATAAAAACGAAATTCAACTGGTCTTTAAATTCCGTCTGCCAGTTTTCAATTTCCGGCAAAAGTGCGGCGCACGGACTGCACGTCGGGCTGACGAAAAACATTAAAAGCAGTTTCGCCGCCGTTAATAAATTTTGCAGTGAAACTTCCTTGCCGTTCAAGTCCGGCAACTCGAAATCCGGCGCGACCGAACCGACTAAAAGACCTTCCTGCGGGCTTTTAGCTTCTTCGCGTTCGACGGTTTTCCTGCCGTCGAATCCGGTCAATTCCAAAATTTCAATGCGCCGCATAATCTGCGTCTGCTGTTCGGAAATTTTCTTTAAAAAATAAACTGCCGCGCCCAACAGCGCGACCATTGCCAAACCTAAAAATAATTGAATCGCCATTTCGTTTGTTAAATCTGCAAAACTTAAACCTTGGCTTTCCCTGCCCTGCGCGATGAGGAAAAGCGCGAATATCGCAAAAACGCCGTTGCGAATCAAACTCTTAAGGCTGACCGGTTCGCTGTGAATCGCGCCGAAACAATGACAATCGGGCGCGTTACCCTGCGCCATTTGCCAAATCATTCCGCCGATAAAAACCGCGAGCAATAAAAACGCGCCGATTGCGCCGAGCCACGCCGTCGAAGTAAAAAGCAGCAGCAGCGCGAAAAATAATTCGGCGATTGGCAAAGCGATGGAAAAAGGTTTTGCCAGATTTTCGGGAATGCCGAAACCTTTGACGGCTTTTTCCGAACCCGCAAGGTCAAGCAGTTTCCCGATTCCGGCGAGCGCGAAAATCACCGCCAGAACAATTCTGACAAAAAGTAAAATCGTTTCCATAAAAATAAAAATTCAAGATACCAGATTTTTTGCAAAATGCTAGCGGAGCGGCTAAAAGAGTTTATACAAACAGTGCGCTGCGACAACTTTTTTCCGCGCGAAAAATGTCTGCAATCGTTCGGTAAATCGCTCTAAATTTTCCGATTGTATAAAATTAGTTTGACTTCGGCGGCGGATAACTGCGCTCGTTAAACGGCACGGTTTTTACGTCGTCAACTATATAACTGACAAATAATCCGCCGATAAAAAGCAGCAAAAAAAGAATTATCAAGAAAAACGCGATTTTCATATCGAACGGTAAAATTTTCGGATGCTTGTCCATAACATTTTCCTCCTTGATAGCCTTTCCGAAAACATTCGGAAAAACTGCCGGTCAATGACTTTGACTAAAACTCGAAAAATTTATGCAATTGACAAAGAGCGATTAGCCGGATGTTTTTTATTTTACTCCGAATATTTTCTTTTGACACGAAAAAATTTCGTTACTTGTGAGATTTTTGCCTTGTTTTGTGGCGTTCCACTAATTTAATCGGCGTGGCGAAAAAGTCGAATTCTTCGCGCAGACGATTTTCGACATAGCGCAGATACGAAAAATGCAGTCCGGCTTTCGAGCCGCCGGAAGTGAATAAAATAAAGAGCGGCGGGCGCATTCCGGCTTGCGTAATATATTTTACCGTCAGACGCGAAAAGCCGCCTTTGACGGGCGCGGGCGCAGTTCCGCCTTTCGGCTGCGAAATCGCCTGTTCAAAAAATTCGTTGAGTCTGGCGGTCGTCACGCGCAGATTGCGGGCGGCGTTTGCCTTGACGACGAGCGGCAGAATTTTTTCGACGCGCTGCCCGTTTAAAGCCGAAATCGTTATCATCGGCGACCAATCGAGAAACTTCATATGGCGGCGTAAGTTCCGCTCGAATTCGTAAATCGTGTTGGTTTCTTTTTCTTCGAGCGCGTCCCATTTATTAACCGCCAGAATTATCGAGCAACCCGATTCAACCGCGTATCCGGCGATATTCGCATCCAGATTCGTCACGCCTTCGACGGCATCAATCAGAAGAATCGCAACGTCGGCGCGTTCGAGAGCTTTGCGAGCCATAATGACAGACATTTTTTCCGCCATCTCCGTCGTCTTTCCCTTGCGACGGATTCCCGCCGTGTCAATCAGCAGAAATTTTTGCCCGTCAACCGTCAATTCTGTGTCAATCGCGTCGCGCGTCGTTCCGGCAATCGGCGAAACGATAACTCTTTCCTCGCCGAGAATTTTATTCAAAAGCGAAGATTTTCCGACGTTCGGGCGACCGATGATGGCGAGTTTTATTTCCTTTTGTTTATTTTCTTCGGCGGGTTCTTCAAAATTTAAAACCGCAAAAACTTCGTCCAATAAATCGCCGATATTTGTGCCGTGTTCGGCGGAAACCGGCGTGAGCGAAAATCCGAATTGATAAAACTCGGCGGCTTCTTCTTCGACCTTTTTCGACTCTGATTTATTCGCCGCGATAAAAATCGGCTTCCCGATATTTCGCAGCAGAACGCCGATTTCTTCGTCTAATGGAATCGCTCCGGCGCGCGCGTCCACGACCCAGATAATCGCCTGCGCTTCGTTAATCGCGTTCGAGGCTTGTTTAAAAATATTCGCCGGAATAATCGCTTCGTCGTCCGGCACGATGCCGCCCGTATCAACGAGGCGAAACATTTTCGCTTTCCATTCGACTTCGCCGTAAATGCGGTCGCGCGTGATTCCCGGCTCGTCGCCGACGATGGATTTTCTCGAACCCGTCAGGCGATTAAACAGCGTTGATTTCCCGACGTTCGGGCGACCGATGATAGCGACTAAAGGCTGCGGCATAAACTCTGATTCTAACGGTTAAGAAGTTTTTGGACAATTAAGGGCGAATCATCCGGCTTTTTTGTTGATTTTGCCGACTACATCGCGTATATTTTAGCGCGCTTTCTATTTTAAGAATAATCGTCCTTGATGAGTGTTTTCGGCTTCAGCCCGCTCGTCAAAAATAAAGCCTCTGTGATTTGCGCGTATGAAACGAATAAAATTTTAATTGGGGATATTATGAAATTTACAAAATACTTTTGCAGTTTAATATTGGCTTTTTCGATTCTGTTCGCGGCTTGCCAGCCGGAGACAAACACGAATCAAACGGCGAACGCTGGAAACGCGAACACGGCAACCGCCAATAATCAATGGGACACATACGTCGAACATTTTTTGAACGACTATTTTGCGGCGAATCCGTCGTTTGCCGTTTATCAGGGCAAGCACGAGTTTGACGGAAAATTGCCCGATTGGAGCGAGGACGGTTTGAAAAAGGAAATCGCCAGACTTCACAGCGAGCGCGATAAAGCCGCCGCTTTTAAAGATGAGCAGTTGGACGAGCGGCAGAAATTTGAGCGAGATTATTTAATCGCGCAGATTGACAAAGATTTATTCTGGCGCGAGACGGCTGACCAGCCGCACACAAATCCTTATTTTTATTCGGATTCGATTGACCCGGACGTTTACGTTTCGCGCAATTACGCGCCGCTCGACACGCGGATAAAATCTTACACGGCTTACGCCCGAAATGTGCCGAACGCGCTGAATCAAATCAAGGCGAATTTGAAATTGCCGATGGCGCGGACTTTAATCAAAATCGTGCGCACGACGATTGGCGGTTTGGCTGATTTTTACTCGAAGGACGTGCCGACGATTTTCGCTTCGGTCAAAGATGAGCAGTCACAAAAAGATTTCAAAGAAGCGAACGACGGCGCGATAAAAGCCGTGAAAGATTTTGACGCTTGGCTTGCATCGCAAGAACCGAACGCAAACGATAATTTTGCGCTTGGCGCGGACAAGTTCAAAGCAATGCTCAAACAGACCGAAGGCGTTGACATCGATTTAGCCAGACTTGAAGAAATCGGCAAGCAGGATTTGGACAGAAACACGAACGCGATGAAAGAAGAATGCGCGAAATTCGCGCCTAATCAAACCTTGCAGCAATGCATGGCGAAGGCTTCTGCCGACAAAGCCGAAGGCGCGAACGTCGTTGACGCGGCGACGAAACAGCTTGCCGATTTGCGGAAATTTATTATTGACAAAGACCTCATCACGATTCCCGGCACGGAAGAAGCAAAAGTTGCGCAAGCTCCGCCGTATAAGGCTTGGAACTTTGCGTATATCAACATTCCGGGTCCGTATGAAACCGGCTTGCCGTCGGTTTATTACGTCTCGCCGCCCGACCCGTCTTGGTCGAAAGAGAAACAGGAAAGCTATATTCCGGGCAAAGGCAGTCTGCTGTTCACATCGGTTCACGAGGTTTATCCCGGACATTTCGTTCAATTTCTGCACGCCAATCGCTCGTCGTCAAAATTCGGACAAGTCTTCGTCGGCTACGCTTTCGCCGAAGGCTGGGCGCATTACACCGAAGAGATGATGTATGACGCGGGACTCGGAAACGGCGACGCGGAAATGCACATCGGGCAACTGGAAGAAGCACTTTTGCGCGATGTCAGATTTTTGTCGGCAATCGGAATGCACACCAAAGGAATGACGGTCGAAGAATCGAAAAAAATGTTTCTCGAACAAGGTTTTCAAGACGAAGGCAGCGCGGAACAGCAAGCCGAACGCGGCACGTTCGACCCCGCATATTTGAATTACACGATGGGCAAATTGATGATTCGCAAACTGCGCGAAGATTGGACGGCGACACGCGGCGGGCGCAACGCTTGGAAACAATTTCATGATGCGTTTCTGCAATACGGCGGTCCGCCGATTCCGCTTGTCCGCAGAGCGATGATGGGCGGAGGCGATAATGGTTCGCTGTTTTAGATTACAAAAAGTCTTGAGAAAAATAAGGAGCGAATATGAAAATTATTTTGACGATTTTGTTTTGTGCAATCTGCGTTTCGGCACAAAGGATTTCGAGCCAGTACACTAATCTTGGCGAAAGTGTCTGCAAGGTAACCAATACCGATATTGAATATTCACTGCGGCGGTGTCCCGGAATTGCCGGATACAAAATAATGGTGGCGGACGCAGATACTAGAGAGAGCGTCGCGGTAGTTTCTCCGGGCGGTAAAGCATATTCGCTTAATTTTGATAGCGGCGGTTATTTTTGTTACGTTGGAGAGAAAGCCGAATGGCGAATGAAAAGGCAAAAAGACAAATCAGTTCCTATCGCGCTAATTATTCGTTTTTACGTTCAAGAAGATAATGAACATCCGAAAAACCAACCCGCCTATTTGATGGTAATAAAACCCGCGCCGGATAAAATCTGCGGCGTTGACAAAATCAACCCCGTCATCAATCAAAACATCAAAGCGCGCCAGATTGCCGATGAAGCAGCCGGTAAATCTTGTAAATTTGAAAACTTTGAAAACTAAAAATTATGAATCAAGCAGAACAAAAATCAACCGTTTCCGAAGCCGTGCGAAAGCGCAAGGAATTTCTTTGCCTGATTTATATATTAAATAGGACTTTCTCAAAAATACAGAAACACGCACGAAGTAAGTGTGTTTTGCGTCATTGCGTCCTTACTTTGTGCGGGCTTCTGCAAAAAGTGAGAAAGTCCTATATTAAATCGAAAGTCGGTTGCGTGAATTGTAATAAAAAACAAGCTGCGTAAATTATAATAAAAAACAATAAGGAAAATTTAGATTGATATGGAAAACAAATATAAGGCAATCGTTAAGCGGGACGGCGATTGGTGGATTGGCTGGATTGAAGAAATTCCGGGCGTGAATTGTCAGGAACGGACGCGCGAAGAGCTTTTGAAAACTTTGCGGATAACTCTGCGCGAAGCGTTGGAATTTAATCGGCAAGACGCGGTTAGCGCGGCTGGAGCGGACTATGAAGAAGAATTGGTTGCGGTATGAAACGCAAGGAATTGATTCGCCATCTTCATTCACACGGCTGCAAACTTCTGCGTGAAGGCGGAAGTCATTCGTGGTGGCATAATCCGAAGCAGAACAAACGCTCCGCCGTGCCGCGTCATACGGAGGTCAGAGATAATTTGGTTAAGAAAATTTGCAGGGACTTGGGCATTCCGCCCGTGAAATAAAATCTATGAATCAAACAGAACAAAAATCAACCGTTTCCGAAGCCGTGCGAAAGCACAAGGAATTTCTTTTCCCGGCAGTCGCCACTTATTATCAAGAGCCGATTGCCCTTGTCAAAGGCGAAGGCGAATACGTCTGGGACGACGCGGGCAATCGCTATCTGGATTGTTTCGGCGGCGTTTTAACCGTCAGCGTCGGACACGCGAATCCGAAAGTCAACGCGGCGATTATCGAGCAAGTTAATCGAATCGCGCACACATCCGCGCTTTACGCGAATCCGAATCAATCGGATTTGGCGGAAAAGCTGGCAGAAATTACGCCTGGCGATTTGAAGAAATCCTTCTTTACGTCAAGCGGCACGGAAGCCGACGACACGGCGATTATGGCGGCGAAACTGGCGACGGGCAGACAGGAAATCGTCGTGCTTCGGCACAGTTATTCGGGCAGAAGCGCAACCGCTTTGTCGAGCGTCGGACATTCGACGTGGCGACCGCTGCCGTCGCAGGTTGCCGGAATTGTTCACGCCCGCGCCCCGTATTGCTATCGTTGTCCGCTCGGAATGAAGCCGGAAAATTGCGGCGCGGCGTGCGCCGAAGATGTCCGCGATGTGATTGAAACGACGACGACCGGCGAAATCGCCGCGTTTATGGCTGAACCGATTCTCGGTGTCGGCGGTTTCATCGTGCCGCCCGCCGGATATTTTGAGCGGGTTGAAGAAATCACACGGCAGCACGGCGGACTTTTTATCGCCGACGAAGTGCAAACCGGATGGGGACGCACGGGCGAAAAATGGTTCGGCATCGAGCATTGGGACGTGAAACCCGACATCATCACTTCGGCTAAAGGAATGGCGAACGGCGTTCCAATCGGCTGGACGATTGCGACGGCTGAAGTCGCCGACAAGTTTCCAGTTTTAACCTTTGCGACCTTCGGCGGAAATCCCGTTTCGACAGCCGCCGCGCTCGCCGTTATCAAATTGATTGAAGACGAAGATTTGCGCTCAAACTGCAAAATCGTCGGCGATTATTTCCGCGAAAAATTGGAAGAATTAAAAGACAAATACGAGATTATCGGCGACGTGCGCGGAATGGGTTTGATGCAGGGCAGCGAACTTGTCAAAAACCGCGAAACGAAAGAGCCTGCGCCCGAAGCGGTTTTGAAAGTCTTTGAAGAGACCAAACTGCAAGGCGTTCTCATCGGCAAAGGCGGGCTTTACGGCAATGTCATTCGCACGGGAATGATGCTCAATTCGACAAAGGATAATGTTAATGAGTTGATTTCTGCTTTGGATAAAGGTTTTGCTC
>JBPCRW010000184.1:0-7436 GCA_050996405.1 Pyrinomonadaceae bacterium
CAGATTTTTTCAGCCCGCTGAGTCTGCCGATGGATAATTATAATCTGAGATTAGATCGAGGTCTTTCAAATCTAGATCAAACGCACAAATTAAATGTCAGCTTCAATTTTGATATTTTAAAAAACATCAATATCTCGCCGTCCTTTAGGCTGGAGTCCGGTTTTCCATACACGATAACCACCGGAAAAGATGATAACGGAGATACCGTTTTTAATGACCGTCCGATTGGTATCGGCATAAACAGCGAACGCGGAGAGTGGCTTAAACAAGCCGACGTGCGAATTAGATGGAAGTTTCCTGTTAAATATTTCGGTATAACGGATAAGAGGCGTTCTTTAAGTCTAAATGCGAACGTCAGAAATTTATTTAATACTGCCAATCTTATCAATTATGTAGGGGTTCAAACATCTCCTTATTTTAGGCAGGCAACGTCTGCCAGAAACTCTCGCAGTATTGAACTTGGATTATCATTTGGATTCTAATCAGCGGTTTGTTTCCGGTAAAAGCTCGTAATTGCCCATCGCGCGATTGTGCGCGTCGAGCGCGCCGACGGCATCGGCGGTCGCGTCGAGCATTTGTTTGGTCATCGAAATCGAATCGCTCAATTGTTCAAAATCGAGCAGAGAGAATTTTTCGGGCGTGGACATCGTGACAATTTCGTCGTTGAGATAACCAAAGAAATTTTCGATTGACTGAAGCTGACCTTCGACGAGTTTGACCGAGCGTTCGAGTTCGTCAAACGAACCGATACGGCGTTTTAAAATTTCGACGTTGGTTTGCTGAACCCGTTTGGTTTTTTCGTCCGTCGCGCTTTCCGCCGCGCGATAGGCTTGGGCAAGCTGGTTATGGACGGCTTGCCGATTGATTGATTTTAAATGCTGTTTGCGGCGGCGATAAACTTCCAGCAGGTCGACGAAATCTTCCCAACGCTGGTCGAGCGAAGTCAGATTTGACGGCAATTCTTTCGCGCCGGTAAATTTATGATAATTTTTATAAATCTGTTCCTTCTGCCAGCGTAAGTATTCGACGGCTTCACGCTCGCGCGAGCTAAAAGATTTTATCAATTTTTCGCGGTCGGCTTTGTTGAGTTCGCGGCGGCGCGTTTTTTCGCGGGTGTCAATCAGACGACGGTAAGCAGGCAAAAGCGGCACGATAAACATATAGACGACTTCGCAAATCAGCGCGAGGAGCAGCGGAATAACCGACTGTGTATAAGCCGCCGCCACCGCAAAACCCGCTAATCCCCAGAAATTAACCGGCTCTTTGACGGCTTCTTTGGCGTATTTGGTGTTGAATCGGCTGATTTCCTGTTGATATTTTGCAATGTCCGCCATAAAATTTTTGTTCGCTTGAGTTCTCAATTTCTGATTCAACTTTTTCGATTCGCGTTGCTTTTTGCGCTAATATCGGGCAAGTTCACTTTCCCTTTTCGTTCGTTTCGTTTAGCAAACCAGCGTCAAGTATTTCGGAATCTTTTCCTTCGTCCGCGCTGGCTGAAATTTGTTTGCCTGCGTTGTTTGAACCCGCGCCGAGAAGCCCCATATTCTGTTTATATTCCAAAAGTTTATCCTGAAGTTGAATGTCCATCGCTTCGCGTTCGATGTCCTGCATCTGCGTGTCAACGCTCGACGTTCCGAGTTGGAGTTTAGCTTCGGCAGCGGCAACGCGGCGGTCAATTTTTTCGCGCATCTCGTTAAAGGTCGAAGAATCGTCGCCGATATTAAAGGTCTCCATCGTCTGCGCGAGTTGTTCCTGAAGTTTGGCTTGTTTTGACGCGTTAATTAACTGCATTGCTTCCGCCGTGCGTTTTTCCAATTGCAGGCGATAATTATCACGCGCTTTTAAGGCTTGTTTGGAAGCACTTGAGGCTTGTTCGAGTTGGATGCCGGTTTTCTGCAAATCAAGCTGTGCTTGCTGCAACTGTCCGATATAAGCTGTCGCAATATCGTCGCGTCCCATTTTCACCGACGCTTTGATTTTTGAATCGAGGTCAACGACTTGCTCGCTTAAACGCTCTTTGTTTTTCGCCAAAAGCCGTTCGGTCGCCATCACCTGCGCCACCGAGTTATTGAGTTCCGGCACGCGCTCGCGCATATCACGAATCGTCTGTTGTATAACCAGTTCGGGGTTTTCGATTTTGTCGAGTGCCGCCCCTGTATTCGCTCGAAAAATACGTTTAATTCTTGCCCACAGTCCCATTTTTATTGACTCCTAAATTAAATTCCAAACCAACCTCACGGCAACTTACGAAACTTTTCCGCCTGCGGTTGCAAGTTTCAGTATAACTAAAGTATAGCAAGAAATCCGATTTGGTTGAAATCCTTTTAGTTTTTAATACTTTTTTTCGACATTTTGCAAGTTTCCGAAACGCGCGGCGTTCAAAAAGCCGGAAGCGTTAAAAACATTCGCGGCTCGCGTTGGTTTTGAAAAGCGAAAATGAAGTAACATAAGCCGCAGAAAATTTTCGGGAAACAAAAAAATGAAACGATTTAAAGCACTGATTTCTCTTAATCTGATTATTGCGATTTACGCGGGTTTAATCGCGCCGTTCGGTTTAACGGCGAGCGCGCAAAAAGTTCGCCTCGCAACTCCGGCTGCAAATATGAATAATCCACAAAACGAAAACGGCTTGAAATTTCGTTTGAGCGAAGGGACACAAGGCGCGGAAAATCGCGCGACGACTCCGCCCGCGAAAGCTGACGCGCTTTCGGATGCGGAAACATCGGGAATTTATAAACGCCTGCCCGCGATAAAAACGGAAAAGGAAGACCAGACGGATTTTGCCAAACGCGCGGGAAGCCTTCCGCCGCCGAAAACGGGCAAAAAAATCGAGCAAAAATTTCCCGCGCCCGAACAAATTCAGCCGCCGAATCAAAACCTTGCAAACACGCTCGAAGTCGTGCGCTTTTCGCCCGAAGGCGCGGTCAATCTCGCGCCCGATTTAAACGTCACGTTTTCGCAAGCAATGGTCGCCGTTACTTCGCAGGAACAGTCGGCGCAAAACGTTCCCGTGCAGGTTTCGCCCGCTTTGCCCGAAGGCAACTGGCGTTGGTTGGGAACGAAAACGCTGATGTTCGACGCGAAAAAACGCTTTCCGATGGCGACGAAATTCACCGTCAAAATTCCCGCCGGAACGAAATCCGCCACCGGACAAGTTTTGCAAAAAGATGTTATCTGGAATTTTCAAACGCCGCCGCCGGCTGTCGAAACGATGATTCCCAGCGGGCAGACGACGCGGCGCGACGCGCTGATGTTTATTTCGTTTGACCAAGAGATAAATGCGGAAGCGGTTTTATCGAAAATTTCGGTTTTCGGCGGAACTCCGAAATTAAAAATTCGTCTTGCCACGCAAGCGGAAATTGATGCCGATTCGAGCATTTCCTACTACGCGAAACAGGCGCAGCCGAATCGCTGGCTGGCTTTTCGCGCCGTCAACGCCGACGGTTCAACCGAAAACGCCTTGCCCGCCGATTCTCTTATTACGGTGGCAGTTGAAAAGGGAACGCCGTCGGCGGAAGGACCTTTGACGACGGAAAAAGATCAACTCTTTAGTTTCAAAACCTACGGCGCGTTTAAATTCGCCGACGCGCGGTGCGGCTGGAACGGCGGAGTCTGCACGCCGTCCGAACCTTTTATTTTTCATTTCACAAACCCGCTTGACGCGAAAAGTTTTACGAAGGATTTAGTCAAAATCGAACCAGCGATTGAGAATCCGCGAATCTATGTTTCAGGCGATTATTTGTATATCGAAGGCTATAAAAAGGGACGGACAGCTTACACCGTCACTGTTGACGGCGCGTTAAAAGACGCTTTTGACCAAACGCTCGGCGCGGCAATTACTAAAACTTTTAACGTCGGCGCGGCTGAACCGAATCTTTACGCGCAGGGCGGCGCGATGGTCACGCTCGACCCGACGGCGAAACCTTCGTTTTCGATTTATACGACGAATTACGCGACAGCGAAAATGAAAATCTATCGCGTCGCGCCTTCGGATTGGAAACAATTTCAGGAATACGTGCGCCGCATAAATTATGACGACAAAACACAAAAACCGACGATTCCGGGAAAACTCGTCGCCGATAAAATCGTCCAGATTGAAAACAAACCGGATGAATTAGTCGAAACGCGAATTGATTTAAGCGAATATCTCGACAATGGTTTCGGGCATTTGATTTTGGACATCGAGCCGCCCGTCAGGAAAAATCAAAATGACCGCACGCGGATTTTTACTTGGGTTCAATCAACGCAAATCGGTTTGGATGCGTTTGTTGATAATCAGGAACTTGTCGGTTTTGCGACGGATTTGAAGAATGGAAAACCACTTCCGGGCGTTGAACTTTCGATTTATCCGAATGGCTCAAGAGTCCAGAGTCCAGAGTCCAGAGTCCAGAGTCAAAACACGCAAACGTGGACGGATTGGTTTTACAGTTGGTTTGCGTCGAACGAGAAACCGAAAGGTCCGAGCGCGGCGGATGAAAACGGCGATGCGGTTGAATTGGAAACCATCGAAGAAGCACAGACAAATCAGACGGGTGACAACGGGATTTTGCGCCTGCCTTTGCCGGACGCGCAAGCCGCGCAGCAAAATGTTTTGATTGCCCGACGCGGAAAGGACGTTTCATTTTTGCCGGAAAACACCGATTACTACTGGCAGGAAAAAGGAAACTGGTTTAAAAAGCCGGACATCAATTCGCTGCGCTGGTTCGTTTTTGACGACAGGCAAATGTATCGCCAGAAGGAAGAAGTTTCTGTCAAAGGTTACGTTCGAGTTTATGAAGGCGGAAAATTTGGTGACATCGCCGCGCTTGGCGACAATGCGAGCGGAATTACTTATTCCGTCAAAGATTCGCGCAACAACGAAATCGGCAAAGGCGCGGCGACTCTAAATAATTTCGGCGCGTTTGATTTTAAATTCAAACTGCCCGACAACGCCAATCTCGGTTATTCGCGCGTCGAACTTTCCGCAAACAGTTCTTTGACCGGAAACACTTTTCAACATCCTTTCCAGATTCAGGAATTTCGTCGTCCAGAATTTGAAGTGACAGCGAAAAATGAAACCGAGCCGCCGTATCTCGTCAAATCGAGCGCGATGGTTTCCGTCAACGCCAGCTATTACGCGGGCGGGGGTTTGGCGAACGCCGAAGCGAATTGGACCGTCACTTCAACGCCGACGAATTACACGCCGCCGAATCGTTCGGATTTTACATTCGGCAAATGGATTCCTTGGTGGGGCAATTATTACAACAATAATTACAATCTGACGACGACGCAAAATTTTAAAGGCATCACCGATGCAAGCGGCAAACATCTTTTGAAAATTGATTTCGAGTCGGCAAATCCGCCGCGCCCGTATAACGTCACGGCGAGCGCGAGGGTGCAGGATGTTAATCGTCAGACGTTTGCGAGTTCGACAAATCTTTTGGTTCATCCGTCGGATTTGTATATCGGCACAAAAACGCCGCGCACGTTTGTCCAAAAGGGCGAAAAAATCACGGTTGAATCAATCGTCACGGACATCGAAGGAAAAATTATTCCGAATCGTGACGCGACCATTAAAGCCGTTTTGAAAGATTATCAATTTGACAAAGGCGAATGGAAAGAAGTCGTGATTGACGAACAAACCTGCAATTTTAAATCTACAAATGAAGTTTCAAAATGCGAATTTATTGCCAAAGCGGGCGGCGTTTATACAATCACGGCGCGTGTTTTGGACGACCGCGAACGCCCGAATGAAACCGAATTTACAATCTGGGTTCCCGGCGGCAAAACTCCGCCGAAACGCAACGTCGAACAGGAACAGGCGCAGATTATTCCAGACAAAAAAGAATACGCGCCGAACGATGTAGCAGAAATTTTAGTGCAGTCGCCGTTTGAAAATGCGGAAGGCGTTTTGACTCTGCGTCGGGAAGGATTGGTGAAAACCGAACGCTTTACGATGAAAGGTTCTTCGATAGTTTTGAAAATTCCTTTGGAAGAAAAATATCTGCCGAACATCTACGCGCAGGTTGATTTAGTCGGCGCGGCGGCGCGAACCGACGACAAAGGCGAGATTGACGCGAAACTTGCAAAACGTCCGGCGTTTGCTTCGGGGCAAATCAATTTGCCGATTTCCAAAGCGACGAGGGAATTGACAGTTTCCGCCGAACCGCAGGATAAAACGCTTGCGCCCGCGTCCACTACAAAAATCAACATTTCGGTCAAAGATAATCGCGGTGAGCCGGTCGCCAATTCGGAAGTCGCGCTCGTCGTGGTTGACGAATCGGTGCTGGCTTTGTCGGGTTACAAAATCGGCAATCCGCTCGACACTTTTTACACGATGCGCGGCGCGGGCGTAACCGATTATCATTCGCGCAGAGAATTGGTTTTGGCAAATCCGCAGGACATAACTTATCGGAGAGAGCAAGATTTGCCAGTAAATGGACTTTTCAAAAGGTCTGGAGTAGGAAGGGGAAGCGGAAATGGTTCGGGAATGGCTACGCCGACGGTAGGGATGCCAGAGCCAATATCAGTGATGAGAGAACAGGATGCGCCGAGAAAGATTTATAAAAACTGGGTGAATAAAGATGACGATTATATCGTGACGGAAGAAGAAAAGGGAAGACAACAAGTTGATGAAAAAATCAATCTCCGCACAAATTTCAACGCGCTTGCGTTGTTTCAGCCTTCGGTCAAAACCGATTCAAACGGCAGGGCGACGGTTGATTTTAAACTGCCCGACAATCTGACCCGTTATCGAATTATGGCGGTTTCGGTTGATAATTCGGGCAAAAAATTCGGCGAAGGCGAAAGCTCGATTACGGCGAAACAGCCTTTGATGGTGCGACCAAGCGCGCCGCGTTTTATGAACTTCGGCGATAAAATCGAACTGCCCGTCGTCGTCCAGAATCAAACCGACAAACCGATGATGGTTGATGTGGCGGTTCGCGCTACGAACGCCGAATTGACGGGCGATAAAGGCAAAAAAGTCGTCGTTCCGGCAAATGACCGCGTGGAAGTCCGCTTTCCGGTTTCGGCTGTCAAAGCTGGCACGGCGCGTTTTCAAATCGGCGTATCGAGCGGCAAATTTACGGACGCGGCGGAAATCGAGTTGCCCGTCTGGACTCCCGCCACAACCGAAGCGTTTGCGACCTACGGCACAACCGACCAGAACGGCGCGATTATTCAACCCGTCGAAGCACCGAAAGACGTTTTCCCGCAATTCGGCGGTCTGGAAGTGACGACCAGTTCGACGCAGTTGCAGGAACTAACCGATGCGTTTATTTATCTGCAAACTTATCCGTTTGAATGCTCGGAACAAGTCGCATCGCGTATGATTTCGATTGCCGCTTTGCAGGATGTTTTAAAGGCTTTCAAGGCGAAAGAAATGCCGACGGATGCGGAACTCAAAGCGCGTTTCGCAAAAGATGTCGAGATTTTAAAATCCAGACAAAATGACG
>JBPCRW010000214.1:0-13790 GCA_050996405.1 Pyrinomonadaceae bacterium
CAATGATTCGACATTTGCGTCCATTCGCTCTTCCTGCGAATCGGCGACGAAAACCACGCCGTCAACGCCTTTTAAAATCAGTTTGCGCGAAGCGTCGTAATAAACCTGACCGGGAACTGTGTAAAGATGAAATCTGGTTTTGAAACCGCGCACGGTGCCGAGTTCGAGCGGCATAAAATCGAAAAAGAGCGTGCGGTCGGTTTCCGTCGCCAGAGAAATCAGTTTGCCTTTGGCTTGCGGCGCAGTCGAATCGTAAATGTGCTGCAAATTGGTCGTCTTACCACAAAGTCCAGGTCCGTAATAAACAATTTTGCAGTTAATTTCGCGGGAAGCGTAGTTGATAAAAGTCATAATGATTTTGGATTTTGGATTTTGGATTTTGGATTTCTCTTTGATAAAAGCTGAATTTTATTTACAAAAGCGAGCTTTGGCTTTCAATCTAAAATCCAAAATCTAAAATCTAAAATTAACTGAACAGGCTGTCAATATCTTCGTCTGTAATTTCGGCAAAAAATGAATTGCCTTCGTCGCGCGTTTTCTGCGAATCGCGCCCGATTTCGTCGATAATCGCGGCAATTTCGTGACTTGCCCGTTTAGCGCGGAGTTTAACCAGTCCGAGCGTCGAGCGTTCGTCGAAAACTACTACTAACAGACTTCTGCCGATGATGCAAATATAAATGCTTTCGTGTTCGCCTTCGTGGACGACCGACGGGAAAACGTCTTCGCCGATAAGTTTTGCCATCGAAGTCGTCGCGGCGACATTTCCCGCCGCCAGAGAAGAAAAACTCGTCGTGTCCATATTACCGATGTCGCCGTGAAACGCAATCGGCTGCCCGTCGCGGTCAACCAGAAAAACAACCCGCGAGGCGGATTCGACGCTCAACTTGGCGAGCACATTTTTTAACTTCTGAAAATGCTGTTCGTGTATAATAATAGGCGTTTCTGCCATCAAATTTCTCTCTGTTGATTATTTTTAGTAAAAATCGAGGTTCGGATATTTTCAAATTTCTCAAACTTGAAAACCGACGCGGACTGTCAGGAACGGCTTCAAATTCAAACCGCATTTTTAATCTACCATATCCGACCTTTCCGCTTCAAGCGTTTTTTTATTGTTTATCAAACTTTAACACCGAAAGTTTGATAAATTTTTTCTCTCGCTCGCATCACGAAAAGCTATTGCTCATCAAAATTGAAAAATGTTAGACTTACGTTTTGATTGAAGCTGGCTTCGCGGGCTTTGTTTTTGCTGGAAATATATTTTGCAAATAATAGTTAATTAAAGTTTTGTTTCACTTGTTCGCCGTTTGAGATTTTCGGAAAACTCATAAACCGGAAGCAATTATGAAAAATCATCTGTTTTCACAAAATCCGGCAGGCTTGAATTTCGTCACAATCGGCGGCGGAAACGGGCTTTCGACGCTGCTTTCCGGTTTAAAAAAATTCGTCGAAGTAAATAATGGCGAATTATTTTCCATCAAAAATTTATCGGCAATTGTCGCCGTGACGGACGACGGCGGAAGCTCCGGCAGGCTGCGCGACGAACTGCAAATGCTGCCGCCCGGCGATATTCGCAGTTGTATGGTCGCGCTTTCGGAAGATTCTCATCTGCTCTCGAAACTTTTCCAGCACCGTTTTCGCGGCGACGGGCAACTGGGCGGACATAATTTCGGAAATTTATTTCTGGCGGCTTTAACAGAAGTTACCGGAGATTTTGCCGAAGCCGTCAAATTGTCGTCGGAGATCCTTGCCAGCAAAGGACAAATTTTTCCGGCGACAATTGAAGATGTCCGGCTGGTGGCGGAATTAACGGACGGCAGAACGATTCACGGCGAAACAAATATCTCGCAATTCGGCAGCGAAATTAAGCGATTGCGGCTTGAGCCGGAAACCTGTCATCCGCTGCCTGAAACGTTGGAAGCGATTCAAAAAGCGGATGTCGTCACCGTCGGACCCGGTTCGCTTTTTACGAGTTTGATTCCGCCGATTTTGGTCAAAGGTGTCGCAAAGGCAATTGCCGAATCTCCGGCGATAAAAGTTTTTATCTGTAATTTGATGACGCAACCCGGAGAAACCGATGGGTTTTCGGCGCGAAAACATTTGGAAATCGTTCGTGAATACGCGCCGGAAATTGATTTCGATTACGTGATTGTCAACAATCATCCGGTCAGCCGCGAGCAAGCCGCACGTTACGAAAGCGAGGGCGCGCAGCAAATCGGACTGCGCGATTCGATTTCGCCGGAAACGATTGAAGGCGCGAAAATTGTTTATGGAAATTTACTGGACGGCGGCGAAATGGTTCGGCATCATCCCGAAAAACTGGCGCAGGTTGTTTTGCTGTGCGCGCAAGAGCCGTTTTTAAATCAAGATTTGTCCGATACAACCTGGCAAACTCAAATCGTATTCTAAATTTGGACGGAGATAATTCAACAAATCCGAGATTTTCGGTTAAATTTAATTCAGACTTCTGAATTTTTTATGGAAATAAATTCAAGCGAACAACCGGTTCTCGATGTTTTGATTCTTGCCGCCGGATTGGGAACGCGAATGCGCTCGAATCTGGCAAAAGTTTTGCATCGTCTCGACGGTCGCCCGCTTGTCAATCACGTTTGCCGCGCGGCGACCGCGCTCGCGCCGCGTAAAATTTACGTTGTTATCGGGCATCAGGGCGAAGACGCGCGGCGGGCGATTCTAGAAGAACTGGACGAAGCGCACAGCGGTTTTGTCTGGCAGAAAGAGCAGCTTGGAACAGGTCACGCGGTCAATTCGGCGCGTCCGTTTCTGGAAAACGAAGATTCGACTTTGCTGGTTTTGTCGGGCGACGTGCCGATGATTCGCGCCGAAACTTTAGCGGCTCTTGTCCAACAGCACCGCACGCATCGCGGCAAAGGCGCGGCTTGCACGATTTTGACGGTCAAACTCGAAGACCCGACCGGCTACGGGCGCATCGTGCGAGACGACGAAGGACTTTTCGAGAAAATCGTCGAGCAAAAGGATGCCGATGGCGAAGAACGAAAAATAAAGGAAATCAATTCGGGGATTTACTGTTTCAACACGAAAAAACTTTTCGACGCGCTCTCGAAAGTTTCAAATGAAAACGCGCAGGGCGAATATTATTTGACGGACGTTCCCGCGCTGCTGCGTGATGCCGGAGAAGACGTTTCGATTTATCATCACGCGGACGCGCGCGAAGTTGCCGGTATCAATAACCGCGTCGAACTTGCCGAAATGGAAAGAATTTTGCGCCAGCGCGTGATTAAAAAATTGATGCTCGATTACGGCGTGACGTTCATCAGTCCGCAGGCGACCTACGTCAGCGAACAAGCCGACATCGGACGCGACACGGTAATTTATCCGAACGTTTCAATCGAAGGCGAGAGCGTAATCGGCGACGGCTGCATCATCCGACAGGGAACGCGCATCACCAATTCGCGCATCGGGCGCGGTGTGGAAATTTTGGATAACTGTGTAATAACCGATTCGGAAATCGCCGACGACTGCACAGTCGGTCCGATGGCGCACTTGCGCGGTCACGCTAAAATGGAGAAAAAAGCGAAAGTCGGAAATTTCGTCGAACTCAAAAAAACAATTTTGGGCGAAGGCTCAAAAGCCAATCATTTAACGTATCTCGGCGACGCGACCATCGGCACAAATACCAACATCGGCGCGGGAACAATCACCTGCAATTACGACGGCAAAAACAAACACGCGACGACGATTGGAAACAATGTGAAAATCGGCTCTGACACAATGCTTGTCGCGCCCGTCAAAGTCGGCGATAATTCAGTAACGGGCGCGGGTTCGGTTGTAATAAAAGATATTGAGCCTGATAAACTCGTCGTCGGCGCGCCCGCCAGGGCGATTAAGAATTTGAATGAAGAAACGCAAGATATGACCGAAGCATCTGAAAAATAAATCTGTGCTAAAATTTATTCGGAGGAGAAAATTATGACCAAGAAAGCGAAGGTTATCAAAGAAATAAAAATCGAGCGTCCCGAACGCGCTCAACTTTCAGCAGAGGAATCATTAAAGCGGACGAAGGAATTCGATAAGCGAAAGGAGAAATTCATTGCCACTATCCGCCAAGGGAAGAATTGAAGTTTATCTACCCGATTTACCTAACGCTTCGTATCAAAATTTGTTGCTGGCGTTTGATGATGAGTTCACTTACAATTTCGGCGGCTGCACGATTGTTCGCGGGCTTGACGGCAGCTATCTTTCAAAATTCGGCGAGAAAATTCAAGATCGCATCAACTTAATTTACACCGATACGTCATACTCCCTTGAAGAAAATTCCGATTTGCTTTCAGCTTACAGCGATAAAATAAGAAAAGCAGCTTTCGAGGCTTTGGAAGAAGAGGTTATTTTAGTTGTCTTTTGGCAGATTTATCATTCGGTTTAAGGTTAAGTTTATGAAAATAATTTTCTATTTTTTGACTTTTATATTTGGACTTTTGGGGTTGTTGGCATTAATTAGGTCAGTTGAAGTTTTAGCTTCAGGTAGCGGCATTAGACCTGTCCAAATTTTAATTGCAGTTATATCTTCTGCTTTGGCGTGGCTTTGCGTTCGTAAGGCACGCACAAAATAAATTTCCGAAAAGTCTCAAATCGGATTTATTACTAGAATATAATAAAAATATGTGTGGAATTGTTGGATACGTCGGAAATAAACAGGTTGTGCCGTTAATCATTGACGGTTTACGAAAACTCGAATATCGCGGTTACGATTCGGCGGGCATTGCGGTTGTCGGCGATGATTGCGAATTGTCTTTGCGTCGTGCGGAAGGGAAGTTGAGAAATCTCGAAGAAGCGATTCGCCTCAATCCTTTGGACGGAAATTACGGCATCGGGCATACGCGCTGGGCGACGCACGGGCGACCGACCGAAGAAAACGCGCATCCGCATCGTGACCAGTCGGGCAAAGTCGTCGTCGTGCATAACGGCATTATCGAAAACTATATGCAGTTGAAGGAAAAATTAACTGCTTTGGGAAGCGAGTTTAAAACCGAAACCGATACGGAAGTCGTCGCGCATCTTATCGGATATTACAAAACGAGCGAAAATCTTTCGCTCGAATTAGCCGTGCGAAAAGCCGTCAAAGAACTGCACGGAATTTTCGCGCTTTCGATAATTTCGTCGGACGAACCCGATACGATTATTGCCGTCCGCGAAGGCGCGCCGGTTGTCATCGGCTTGGGCGACGGCGAATTTTTTGTCGCCAGCGACATTCCGCCGATTTTGCAGCACACGCGCGATGTCTTTTATCTCGGCGAACGAGAAATTGCTGTGCTTACAAAAGATTCTGTTCGCGTCACAGATTTTGACGGGAATGTTGTCGAACCGAAACAGCAGCGCATCACTTGGGACCCGATTGCGGCGGAAAAAGGCGGCTTTAAACATTTTATGCTCAAGGAAATTTACGAGCAGCCGCGCGCCGTCCGCGATACGGTGCGCGGTCGCGTCTCGCTCGATTCGGGAAAAGTTTATCTCGACCCGATGAATATTTCCGAAGACGAATTTAAAAATATTCATTCAATCGCCGTCGCCGCCTGCGGCACAAGCTGGCACGCCGGAATTGCCGGAAAATATATGATTGAACAACTTGCCAGAGTTCCGGTCGAAGTTGATTACGCTTCGGAATTTCGTTATCGCAATCCGGTATTGGACGAAAATACTTTGCTCATCGTCATTTCACAGTCGGGCGAAACCGCCGACACGATTGCCGCGATGCGTGAAGCCAAACAAAGCGGATGCAAAGTTTTAGCGGTTTGTAATGTTCAAGGTTCGATGATTCACCGCGAAGCCGACGGCACGATTTTAACGCACGCCGGACCGGAAATCGGTGTCGCTTCGACCAAAGCCTTTACGTCGCAAATGATTGCGCTCTATCTTTTCGCGCTTTATCTCGGACAAATTCGCGGCAGAGTTTCCGAAGAAGAAGCGAAATTTCACGCGCAGCAATTGGCAGAGCTGCCTTTGAAAATCGAACATCTTTTAAACGATGCCGATTCGATTGAGGAACTCTCAAAGGAATTTTTTCGCTCGCAGGATTTTCTCTATTTAGGGCGCGGCATCAATTTTCCGGTCGCTCTCGAAGGCGCGTTGAAACTCAAAGAAATTTCCTACATTCATGCCGAAGGTTATCCGGCTGGGGAGATGAAACACGGACCGAACGCGCTGATTGACGAAAAACTTCCCGTCGTCGTTATCAACACGCGCGAAGAAGGCAACAAGGCTTCGGAACTGCGCTACGAAAAAACACACTCGAACATTGTCGAAGTTAAGGCGCGCGACGGGATTATTCTTTCGATTTTAACGGAAGCAGACGCTATGAGTTCGCGCGTTTCCGACTACGTCGTCGAAATTCCCGAAACGTCGGATTTGCTCGCGCCGGTTTTGTCAATCGTGCCTCTGCAACTGCTGGCGTATCACATCGCCGTCCGGCGCGGCTGCGACGTTGACCAGCCGCGCAACTTAGCAAAATCGGTGACGGTCGAATAACTTTTTCTCTTTTATTTATATTTATCAGCCTCGATTCCGGCGAAATTATTAACCGGAATCGAGGCTTTTTCGCGTGATGCTGAAAATAAAAATTTTATTGAAAAACTTTTACGATGTGTTAAATTGAAATAAGAGAAACAATATCGGGCGAAACAATTCTGGCTGCTCAATAGAGCAGCCGGAAATCAGTTTTTTCAGAAATTGCCGGTTGGCGAGCGGCAGTTAAATTTATTTGAAAAGCGCATCGAAAAGGGCTTCGAGGATTTTGTTTTCAGGACTTGTTTTGTAAGGGGAAGGGGAAATATATGTCGGAAGAATTTGACGAAGTAAATGAAATGGAATTGACGACTGACGAAAAAGAATTGCTGAAGGATTTGCCGGAACTTTCGGCATTCGGCGAAGCGCGGCGCAAATTTTTAGGACAGGCGACGGCTTTGGGATTGGGCGCGTTCGCGCTGAATCTTTTGGCGCGTGAACAAACCTTCGCCGCGTTTGAACTGTCGCCGGAAGCATTGAGCGCGTCTTCTGCGGAAATTGAAAATGCGGTCAAAGTTTCGATGACAATCAACGGCGCGGAAAAGAGCTTAAACGTCGATTCGCGGATGACTTTACTGGATGCTCTGCGTGAACGGCTCGATTTGACCGGCTCAAAAAAAGGCTGCGACCAAGGGCAATGCGGGGCTTGCACGGTAATTGTTGATGGGCGCAGAATTTTGTCGTGTCTGACTTTGGCGGCGACTTGCGAAGGCAAAAATGTTACGACGATTGAAGGTTTGGCAACCGGCGAAAATCTTCATCCGATGCAGTCGGCATTTGTCAGACACGACGGTTTTCAATGCGGCTACTGCACGCCCGGTCAGATTTGTTCGGCGGTTGCTTTGATGACCGAAGCGAAAAACGGCGAAGTGAGTTATGTTACTACTGACGTGCGTCAAAAGCCGCATTCGCTTCAGCTTTCCGACGACGAAATCCGTGAAAGAATGTCGGGAAATATCTGTCGCTGCGGCGCGTATCCAAATATTGTCGCGGCGATTCGTGAAGTTCACACCGGACGCGAATCGGCGCAGGCGTGGCAATTCGCGGGCGAAAATAATCAAGCAATTTTTGAAAATACGAACGAGGAGGGCGACGCTTAAATGAGAGCATTCAAATACACGAGAGCAGGCGACGCAAGCGCGGCTGTCGAAACGATTTCGGCAAACGCTAATTCCAAATTTTTGGCGGGCGGCACGAATCTGATTGATTTGATGAAAGAAGATGTCGAGCGTCCCGACGAACTTGTTGATGTTACAAGATTAAATTTTACACAGGTTCGGACGATTTCCGACGGCGCGAACAAAGGCGGCGTTTCAATCGGCGCGCTGGCGAAAAACACAGACACGGCGAATCATCCTTTAATCAGACAAAACTTTCCGCTTTTAACGCAGGCGATTCTGGCAGGTGCGTCCGCGCAAATCCGCAATATGGCGACCAACGGCGGCAATCTTAATCAACGAACGCGCTGCCCGTATTTTTACGATACGGCGATGCCGTGCAATAAACGCGAGCCGAGTTCGGGCTGCGGCGCGCTCGAAGGAATTAACCGCAATCACGCGATTTTCGGCTGGTCGGAAAAATGCGTGGCGACGCATCCGTCGGATATGTGCGTTGCTTTAGCCGCGCTCGATGCGGTCGTCAAAGTTCAAGGCGCGAACGGTCAGGAAAGGAGTATTTCGTTTGCCGAATATCATCGCTTGCCAGGCGACACGCCGGAAAAAGACAACAATCTGAATCACGGCGAATTGATTACGGCAATCGAACTGCCGAAAAATAATTTCGCCGCCAAATCTTATTATCTGAAAGTCAGAGATAGAGCGAGTTACGCTTTCGCGCTCGTTTCAGTCGCCGCCGCTTTGGAAATGAACGGCGGCAATATTCAGCAAGTGAGAATTGCGATGGGCGGCGTAGCGCACAAACCCTGGCGAGCGACGGAAGCCGAAAAATTTTTAACCGGAAAAGCCGGAACGGAAGCGAATTTCAAATCGGCGGCGGAAGCGGAAATGCGAAACGCGCGACCGCTTGAATACAATAAATTTAAAGTGGAACTCGGAAGTCGCGCCATCGTTCGCGCTCTTTCAAACGCGATGAACGGAGCAAAGGCGTAAAATTAAATTCGGCAAAATTTCAACCGGCAAAAATCAAACAACCAAAAATTCTTTTGCCGCTTGCGTCTAAAAATTTTTTATCAAGGAATTAAACAGATGAATGAAAATGTAGCGGAGACAATTTCGGTCAGTCTAAAAATTAACGGCGCGAATCACGATTTACAAATCGAGCCGCGCGTCAGTTTGCTCGACGCGCTGCGCGAATTCGTCGGTTTGACAGGAACGAAAAAAGGCTGTAATCAAGGCGCGTGCGGGGCTTGCACGGTTTTGGTTGACGGCGAGCGAATAAATTCGTGTTTCGCGCTCGCCGTCCAATATGAAGGCAGAGAAATTAAGACGATTGAAGGCTTGGCAAACGATGGCGAACTTCATCCGCTGCAAGCCGCATTTGTCGAACACGACGGCTTTCAATGCGGCTACTGCACGCCCGGTCAGATTTGTTCGGCGGTTGGAATGTTCAATGAATTTCAGAAAAATTTGCCGAGCGCGGTTTCGCCGAAGATGATTGGCGAATACGAATTTTCCGACGATGAAATTAAAGAACGAATGAGCGGAAACTTATGTCGCTGCGGCGCGTATGTCGGCATCACGGAAGCGATTCACGAAGCGTTTGACGCGGAGGCTGTGGCGCGATGAAAAATTTTACATATCGAAGAGCCGAAAGCGCGGAGTCGGCGATAAATTTAATCGGGCAAAACGCGGGCGCGAAATTCTTGGGCGGCGGCACGAATCTGGTTGATTTGATGCGCGAAAATATCGAGCAGCCCGACGCGCTCGTTGACGTTACAAATTTATCGGGCGAAATCTCCGAGCTGGCTGACGGCGCAATAAAAATCGGCGCGGCAGCGAAAAATACAGCGGTGGCGAATCACGCGGGCATTCGTGAAAAATATCCATTTTTATCGCAGGCGATTCTGTTCGGAGCAAGCGGGCAAATCAGAAATATGGCGACCGTCGGCGGCAATCTTCTTCAAAGAACGCGCTGTTATTATTTTTATGACGACGCGGCGAATTGCAATAAACGCAGGGCTAATTCGGGCTGCGACGCGCTCGAAGGTTTCAACCGCATTCACGCAATTTTGGGAACTTCCGATTCGTGTATTGCGACGCATCCGTCCGATATGTGTGTCGTGCTCGCCGCGCTCGATGCGAAGATTTTGGTTGAAGGTAAAAACGGAAAACGCGAAATTGCGTTTACAGATTCTCACCACTTGCCGGAAAATACGCCGCACGTCGAAACCGATTTACAGGCGGACGAATTGATTACGTCAATCGAGATTCCGAAAAACGATTTCGCCAAGAATTCGCTGTATCGAAAAGTTCGTGACCGCGCAAGTTACGCTTTCGCGCTCGTGTCGGTTGCCGCCGCGCTCGAAACGGAAAACGGTTCGGTAAAAAATGTCCGGCTTGCTTTAGGCGGCGTGGCGCACAAACCTTGGCGGGCGTTCGCAGCGGAAAAAGTTTTGACGAGCGCGGAAGCGACGGAAGAAAATTTTAGACGCGCGGCGGATGAAGAATTAAAAAACGCCAAAGGTTTCGCGCACAACAGTTTTAAAATCGAATTGGCGCGGCGTTCGATTGTCAGCGCGTTAAATGAATTGACGGAAAACGGAGGTGCAAGATAATGAGTATCATGCAGAAAATTATGGAAACCGTCGTGCAGTTTATGCCCGACAAAGACCCTGACCCGCTGATTCACAAACACGGCTATGTCGGCAAGCCTTTGAGCCGCGTTGACGGGCAGTTGAAAGTCACAGGCGCGGCGACTTTTTCCGCCGAATTCAAATTTGAAAATTTGGCGTATGCCGCGCTTGTTTACAGCACGATTGCGAAAGGCAAAATCACGAAATTAGATGCGAGCGAAGCCGAAAAATCGAACGGCGTTTTAGCCGTTATCACGTTTGAGAACGCGCCGAAAATGAAAGACCCGCCGACGTTTTCGCCCGGCGGTCAGAGCAAAGGTTCGGCGGCGAGCGATTTGCCGATTTTGCAGGACGAGAAAATTTATTGGAACGGGCAGCCGATTGCCGTTGTCGTCGCCGAAACGCAGGACAGGGCAGAACGCGCCGCGCAACTCGTCAAAGTCGAATATGAAACGGAAGATTTCAAAGTTTCGTTTGATGCTTTGAAGGACGAAGCCGAGCCGCCGAAAGACGTTTTGGGCGAGCCGTCCGAACTCGAAATCGGTGACGCGGAAGATGGATTAAAAAAAGCTGAATTTAAAGTTGATAACATTTACCGCACGCCGCGCTACAATCACAACGCGATTGAGCCGCACTCGACAATTGCCGTTTGGGACGAAGACGGGGGTTTGACGGTTTTCGACGCGACGCAAAATCTTTACGGATTAAAAAACACGCTCGCCGAAATATTCGCGCTCGATGTGGAAAAAGTTCGCGCCGTCGCGCCGTTTGTCGGCGGCGGTTTCGGCGGCAAAGGTTCGATGTGGAATCACACGGCACTCTGCGCGGCGGCGGCGAAAGTGACAAAGCGTCCGGTCAATTTAGCCGTTTCGCGCGAAGGCGTTTTCCGAATTGTCGGCGGGCGCACCGTTACCGAACAGCGTGTCGCGCTCGGTGCAAACAAGGACGGGAAATTTATTTCGCTGATTCACAGCGGCACAACCGGAACGACCGAACACAATAATTTTCCCGAACAATTCACGTTTCCGGCGCGGCATCTTTACGCTTCGCCAAATCTGCTCGTCAGTCAAAAGGTCGTCTGTCTCGATACGGTGGCGAATACTTTTATGCGCGCGCCCGGCGAATCAATCGGCACGTTCGCGCTCGAATCGGCGATTGACGAACTCGCTTACGAATTAAAAATTGACCCGATTCAATTGCGGCAAATCAACGAACCGGAAAAAGACCCGACGAAAGATACGGAATTTTCGATGCGAAATATAGTCGGGACTTACAAACGCGGCGCGGAAAAATTCGGCTGGAAACGAAATGAACCGCGTTCACAACGGAGTGGCAAATGGCTCATCGGGCAGGGCGCGGCGACGGCTTATTATCCATATTATCGAATGCCCGCGACGGCTCGCGTTCGTATTTTGGCGGACGGCACGGCAGTTGTGCAGGCGGCGGCGCACGAAATGGGAATGGGAACGGCAACCGTCCAGATTCAGCACGCAGCGGAACGATTAGGCTTGCCGATTGAAAAAGTCATCTTTGAATACGGCGATTCAAATTTGCCGCAGTCGCCCGTCGCGGGCGGCTCGAATCAAACCGCGAGCATCGTCGCTTCCGTGACGGCGGCAATCGAAAAAGTTTTCGGAGAATTGCTCGCGCTCGCCGGAGACGATTACGATTCGCCGTTAGCAAATTTAAAGCTCAAGGAAATCGAAGCGCGCGACGGAGGACTGTTCAGCAAAACGGATGTGTCGAAAGGCGAAACTTATGAGTCAATTTTAAAGCAAGTCGGTCAGGATTATGTCGAAGCCGAAGCGACTTCAGCCGCGCCGACGGAGATGATGAAGTATTCGATGGGTTCATACGGCGCACAGTTTTGCGAAGTCCGCGTTAATGAAGAATCGGGCGAAACGCGCGTCTCGCGTTTTTTAGGCTCGTTTGATTGCGGAAAAATTCTAAATCCGAAAACGGCGACCAGCCAGTTTCGCGGCGGAATCATCATGGGCATCGGAATGGCTCTGACGGAAGAGACTTTATTTGACGAACGCAGGGGCAGAATTACGAATCCGTCGCTCGCCGAATATCACATTCCCGTAAATCTCGATGTTCCGCACATCGAAATTATCTACAACGATATTCCAGACGAACACACGCCTTTGGGCGCGCACGGCATCGGCGAAATCGGCATTACCGGAGTCGCGGCGGCAGTCGCCAACGCGGTTTTTAACGCGACCGGAAAACGCATCCGCGAACTGCCGATTACGTTGGATAAATTATTGTAAATAGCTGTTGAAAGTTCAGAGAGATGACAAGCGAGGGAAGAAAAATGCAGACAAATATTATCGGCAAACCGATTGACCGCGTTGATGCGCGGCTGAAAGTAACGGGCGCGGCGAAATATGCCGCCGAATTTAATCAAAATCAAATGGCATATGCTTTTCCGGCGCGTTCGGCGATTGGAAACGGCGCGATTACGTCATTCGACACGAGCGAAGCGGAAAAAGCGGGCGGCGTGATTAAAATTTTAACTTACGAAAATGCGCCGCGTTTGAAGGAATACAACCAGCAGGAAGTTTCAAAAACGGGCGGAATGCTCGGCGAAAATTTTTTGCCGCTTCAGGACAATAAAGTAAATTATTTCGGGCAGTATGTCGCTCTTGTCGTCGCCGAAACTTACGAGCAGGCGCGCGCCGCCGCCGAATTAGTCAAAGTTTCTTACGCCGCGCAAACACCCGCGATTGATTTGGAAAAGGAACTGCCGAAAGCGGAAAAACCGCAGAGCGCGCGCGGCGGAAATGTGCAGCTAAACGAAGGAAAAACGGCAAGCATCATCGCCGCTTCGCCCGTTAAAATCGAGCAGACTTATCGCACGCCGACGGAAAATCATCATCCGATGGAGCCGCACGCGACGGTCGCCGTCTGGGAAGGCGCGGACAAACTAAAAATTTACGATGCGACGCAAGGCGTGAAAGGCGCGCAGGGAACAACCGCATATTTTCTCGGTTTGAAACCGGAAAACGTGCAGGTAATTTCGCGGTTTATCGGCGGCGGCTTCGGCTGCAAGGGAGCGCAGTGGCAGCACGTTTTGCTGACCGCGATGGCTGCAAAAGCCGTTAATCGTCCGGTCAAATTCGCTATTACCAGACAAATGATGGTGACAAATGTCGGACGCAGACCGGAGACGATTCAAAAAATCGCGCTCGCCTGCGACCAGAGCGGAAAACTCGCGGCGATTCGACACGAAAACAGTTCCTACAAGGCTTTTTCCGAATTTTTCGAGCAGAGCGGTTTGCCGTCGAAAATTTTATACTCCGCGCCGATTCGGGAAATCACATATAAAATCGCTAAATTAAATATCGGAACGCCGACTTTTATGCGCGCGCCCGGCGAAACGCCCGGAAGTTTCGCGCTCGAATCGGCGATGGACGAACTCGCGTTTGAACTAAAAATTGACCCGATTCAATTGCGCGTTATAAATCACACGACGGTTGACCCTTTGCAAAATCTGCCGTTT
>JBPCRW010000244.1:0-12347 GCA_050996405.1 Pyrinomonadaceae bacterium
CGGCGATGTCGAAATCTGCAAGCCCGATTATATTGCCAAGCCAAATAAAAATCCGAAATATCTGCCGGAGATGATAAAGTCGTCGCATAATATTGCCGACGCGATTGAAAAACTTTTTGAAACGGACAAATTTCCCGTAATCTTAAGCGGCGACCATTCTTCAGCCATCGGAACTTTTTCCGGCATTTCATCTTATTTTCACGAAAAAAAATCTGAGGAAATCGGTTTGATTTGGTTTGACGCGCACGCCGATATGAACACGCCGGAAACTTCGCCGTCGGGAAATCTGCACGGAATGCCGCTCGCGGTTCTGCTCGGCAAAGGTAACGACGAACTGGTTAATCTGCACGGATTCGCGCCGAAGCTGAATCCGAAATATCTGGCGCATATCGGCGGGCGCGATTTCGACGCGGGCGAGAAAAAAATGATTCGCGGGCTGGGGATGCGCGGACAGTTTTTCACGATGAGCGATATTGATAAACGCGGAATGCAGGCTTGTGTGGAAGATGCGATAAAAATCGTCTCAAAAGCACCGGCGGGTTACGCCGTGACGTTTGACGTGGACATTCTCGACCCGCGTTTCGCGCCTGGTTCGGGAACGCTCGTGCGCGGCGGAATCACTTATCGTGAAGCGCATCTCGCGCTGGAAATTATTGCCGAGCGCGGCGGAATGCGCTCGTTTGAAATTGTCGAAGTCAATCCGCTTTTAGATTCCGGCAACATCACCGTCGAATTGGCGGGCGAACTTATTTTATCGGCTTTGGGGAAAACAATCCTCTAGATTTTGGATTTTAGATTTGCGATTTTGGATTGGTATAATTTCTAAATCCGAACGAAATCTAAAATCTAAAATCTAAAATCTAAAATATGAAAACTCGTATCGGCGTTATTTTCGGCGGGCGTTCCGGCGAACACGAAGTTTCGATTCGCTCGGCGAAAACCGTCATCGAACAAATTGACAGGGAAAAATATGAAGTCGTCCCGATTGCCATCGGCAAAGACGGAAACTGGCTGAATCCGACCGAATCGCTGGCTTTGTTTCCGGCGGCGACACAGGAAATTTTAAGCGGTGAGGTTGAAAATTATCCGCAAAAGTCGGTCGCGCTGCTTGGCGATACGAATTACAAAGGTTTAATCGAACTCGAAACCGAAGATGACGCGGCGCAGCTTGTTTTACTGGATGTCGTTTTTCCGGTTCTGCACGGAACTTACGGCGAAGACGGCACGATTCAAGGTTTGCTGGAAATGGCGGGAATTCCGTATATCGGCTGCGGCGTGCTGGCTTCGTCGTGCGGAATGGATAAAGTCGTGATGAAAACTCTATTCCGCGATGCCGGTTTGCCGATTTGCAAATACGTCTGGTTTCTGCGAAGCGAATGGGAGCGCGCGTCGGATGTAGTTATCGAGCGCGTTGCGGAAAAACTCGGCTTTCCGTGTTTTGTCAAACCCCCAAATTTGGGTTCGTCGGTCGGCGTATCGCGTGCGGACGATAAAGAATCTCTGCGAAAAGCGATTGAATTAGCGGCGGAATACGACCGCAAAATTCTCATCGAAGAAGCACTCGATATGCGCGAAATCGAATGCGCGGTAATCGGCAACGACGAGCCGAGAGCCAGTCTGCCGGGCGAATATATCATCCGCGACGAAGCGAAAAAATTTCTCGATTACACGGAAAAATACGCCGGAACGGGCAACAACGATTTTATCGTTCCGGCATTGATTTCCGACGAACTGACGAAAAAAATTCAGCAGTTGGCGATTCAGTCTTTCAAAGCGATTGACGGCGCGGGTTTGGCGCGCGTCGATTTCTTTCTGCGAAACGATACGGGCGCGTTGCTGGTCAATGAAATAAATACTTTGCCGGGCTTAACCGACGCTTCGGGTTTTCCGAAAATGTGGGCGGGAACGGGTTTGAAATTTTCGCAGGTCATTGATTTGCTGGTCGAATTTGCAATCGAAAGACATCAGGATAAATCTAAAAATAAAACGAGTTTTTAATTTCAAAATTTATTTTTCTTAATAATCTTAATGAGTAATCCGTTTAACGAAGGAACAAAAATTTGGCAGGTTTTCGTGCTTTTGCAAGATATGCAATTTCATTGCGGCAAGCACGAACTTCCCGGAACACAACCGGCGAAAGCTATTCAAATCATCAGACAGCATGGCTACGAAATCGAAAACAAAACCGTCTTTTGCGAAATCTGTAAAGACAGAACCGTTCATCGTAGATTAACTTCAACCGAACCAATAAACGCTCCAATAAATCGGCTTGCGCTTTCGCCAAATTTAAGGAAAAGAATTTTGAATTTATATAACAACACGGAAGCAATTACGCAGCGGCAAGAAACACCAAATTTACTTGAGGTTGACCATCGTTTTCCGCAAGTTCGATGGTCGTCACCCGAAAGTTTTGACGAAAATATGTCTGATGAAGAATTAAAAAAGCGTTTTCAGCTTCTGACAAGAGCAAATAATCTTTGGAAAAGTCGTTATTGTGAAAGATGCGTGCTTACTCGACAGCGCGGAATTTTTATCGGCATAAACTATTTTTATGAAGGCGACGAGATTTGGGATGAAAATATTCCCGATGACGATGAGCGTGGTTGTGAAGGTTGCTTCTGGTTTAATTCTGAAATAGGAGTTCAGCGATGCAATACAAAATCTCTATAAATGCTACTGTAAAATCTACGCTTTCAATTAAAGAACTTGAAAATAAATTGACTGTTTGTCTGTTTGATATTGAAACCAGCGAACAGAAACACGATGGAGAATCTATTGAATTGGAAGTAATTGAATATGATTCTCTTGAAATCTTTGAGGACTCTGAAAACGGCGATGATAGAAGATGAAATAACTTTCAGCGATGCAATTGAAAAGGTGATGTTGCATAATAGCTACTTCGCGCCTTTATCCTTAATTTACAAAGAGTTTCCTAAATATCGTTCTTTTACAGGTAAGACACCGCTTAAAACAATTCAAGAAAGAGTCCAACGCGATATGCGTTTTACTCGAATTGGTGTTGGCGTTTATGGACTGACAAAATATTTAGATAAACTTCAAAAAACTGAAATTCCCAAACAACCGGAAAAGAAAGTTGAATACTATCACGCAAGGATTCAAGGGATGTTGCTGGAAATCGGAGAACTTGAAAACAAACTGACTTACACAAATGATAAAACTAAATTGTTTGATGGAAAACAACTTGGATTCATTGCAAGTTTGAAAAATTGTCCGCCATTTACATATCCCGAAATCGTCGCGCAAAGCGCACGTTTTTTCGATGTTATCTGGTTTAACCATCGTCGCTTTCCGGTAAAGGTTTTTGAAGTAGAAAACTCAACCGATTTTCGGGGAGCTTTTGTTAAGTTCACAGAACTGCAAGATTTCTATACAAATTTTATTGTCATTGCACCGAAAGAAAGACAGAAAAAATTTAAAATTGAGATAAATAAAAGAGCTTTCGAGCCAATTGCCAATCGATGTAAATTTACGGCTTATGAAGATGTTGAAACTCATTATCAATCATTATTGAATTTTGCGAAGACAAGAAATCTTTTTGATTAAAATTATATGAAACGATTGAGTCAAGCAGAATCAACAGCAGCTTTGGCGTTATCGAGCTTTGTGCGGCGATTTTTACATTTTCAAACACGAATATATTTTTATTTTGAGAAAAAAATAAAATTTAAGAATTCATTTCTTCGGCGTGTTATAGCCCTTGCGGGTTCTGACCTGCACATTTGGTTTGTTAACTTTTAGTTCAATCGAATGCCATTTTCCGTCTTTGGCGGTCGCGCTCGGCTGATAACCGAGCGTGTATTGCGTGCCGAGTTCTTCGACGATATTTTTAAAAGCCTCACGCATTGCCGCGCCGCCCGGCGCGGCGACAAATTTTCCGCCGGAATTTTCCGCAAAATTTTTCAACGCGCCCTGACCTTGCAGACGGTCGCGGAAACCGGCTTCAGGCGACGACATATCGACCGTGTAAATCGTGGCGTTTGCTGCAAGCGCGGCTTTCAACGCTTTATCTTCAGAACGTTTGCTCGAAGTGTCCGCGCCGTCCGATAAAACGATAATCGCCCGCCGTTTTTCCGGTCGGTTTGATAAATCCTGCGCGGCTTTGTAAATCGCGTCGTTTAAAACCGTCGTTCCGTCGGCTTTTAAATTATATGCGCTGTCAACCAAATCGCGGCTGCCCGAAAAATCCTGCACGAGTGAGATTTTTGAATCGAAGTTATAAATCGCAGCCGAATCGTCCGCGCGTAAGCCGTCGAGAAAACGAATCGCGGCGGAACGCGCGAGGTTCACGCGCTCTTCCATACTGCCCGAAGTGTCAATTAAAATCACGGCGGCAAACGGCGCGGATTCGGTTTCAAAAAGCGAAATTTCCTGCGGCTTGCCGTCTTCAAAAATTGTGAATTGATTGTTTTTTAAACCGAAAACAGGCTTGCCACTCGTGTCCGTCACCGTCGCGTTTAAAACGACGAGCGAAGAATCGACTTTAATAATTTCATCATCGCGCTGCGCTAAAATATTAAACGAAAAAAAGAGTATTGACGAGAAAATAAAAAGCATCCGGCAAATCTTAGTTTTTTGCGGAAGCCCGCACGGAGTAAGGGCGCAAACTGCGGCGAAAATCACACTTACTCCGCGCGTGTTTCCGCATTTTGAGAAAGTTTTTATCATCTCAATTTTGATTCTGGCGAACGAAGCGAACGAGTTTTAAAAGCGCGTTGGAATTTTCAACCGCCGCGACCGAAATACTGAAACGTCCCTGTTTTTTCAGTTCGGAAAAAAGACCGGAAGATGTTTCCTGCAAATTTTTCAGCGCGTCTGTAAAAGACAACGGGGAATTGTTTGGCGAACCGTCTTTATCGTCGTCGCTTTCGCTGCCGAGTTCGTCGCGGATTTTTTTAACGAGCTTTTCGAGCCGCTCCATTTTTTTTGCGTCTTCCGGCAGAAGCTTTTTGTTTGTCTCAAAAGATTTACATAATTCGTCGCTGATTTTCGCGGCTTCTTCGCTGCGTCCGAGCATTTCGTTAAATTCTTTTTCTTCGGCTTTGATGCGCTGTTTGGCGAAATTTTCCTTGATGCCGTCGGGATAATCTTCCTTATCGATGCCCGTCCTGCCGTCGGCGGAAGAAGCGTCCGGCGTTTGCGCGTGAACGTAAAAAGTTCCCAGCAAAAGGAAAACAAAAGTCAGCAAAATTTTTGAAATCTGAATAGACATTTCTTTAAAATTTGAATATCACTGAACTTGCGGTTCATCCGGCGATTTGCCCGTGACCGCTTCAATCAGTTTTGATAAAAACTCGTCTTCGGCGATGCCGCTGCTCTGCAAAGTCGTCCATTCCGACCGCAAACCATTTTCCGCCCTGCCTTCAATCTTCGCCGTTGCCGAGACGTTGTTTTGAACGCCGTCAATCGACTGCACTTCAATCGTCAGCGTGTAGCGACCGCGCGTGTAGGCGGTGTCGGATTCTGGCAAAATCGCATACCGGCTAATCTCGTTTTGCGTAATGACCGCGCCTTTGGCGAAAACAAAAGGCTGCGTGACGATAAAACCGTCTTTTAGACGCGATGCGTTTTCGTCAATAATAATTTTTTGTTCCTTCAAGACATCGATAATATTTCCAACTAAAATGTCGCGGCGCGAAGCAAGTTTATACGGATTCGGCAGCAGTTCGCGCGTTTTTGTTTTGCCTTTGCCGAAATCATAAGAGCGACTATTATTGCTCGTAATCTGCGTTCCGCGCACGCCTTCCTCGTGAATTTTCTTCGACTGCGGGTCAACTCCTTTCTGGGCAAACGCGGCAAATGCAAGCGCAAAAATGGCGGCGACCGAAAATAAAACCTTTTTCATAATAAACAATTCCCCTTTTTCTCAAACTCCGGCTTTAACTATAACCCAGAATAAAACGCGATTAAAAGTTTGATGAAACAGATTTATCCAATGGTTGCAAACGCTCAATCTTCAAAACGATTATTTTGCAGTTCCCACAAAATCAGATGTTTTAAAAAAGCGTGATGCGCGGCGAAACGGGCGATGCAGAAACCTGCAAAGCCGTCGAGAAAGCCGAGTTTTAAAAAATAAGTTTGAATAAAAGTCGTTAAACCCGCCGTGTAGATTTTCAGCTTTGAAGTTTTTTGCCCGCGCTCAAACATTTGACGGGCGGCAAGCGGCGCGTAGCGTTCCGTAATAATGCGGCTGTGCTGCGCTGCATTTTCAATGCTGTAATGAAAAATATCATTTTTTAATTTGCCGGTTTTCGCTCCGTCATTTAATTGAAAAGATTCGTGAATCAAAACATCTTTCCATTTGCCGAACCCGCGATTAAAAAAACGCAACTGCCAATCGGGATACCAGCCGCCGTGCCGAATCGGGCGGTTCATATAAAAAGTCAGACGCGGAATTTTATAGCCGCGCGCGAGATTTTCTTCGGGAAAATTTTTTAAGTTGTTTATTTCGTCGCGCAAATCGGCGGAAATTTCTTCGTCCGCGTCGAGACTTAAAATCCAAGCGTGCGCGGCTGCGTCGGCGGCAAATTGTTTTTGCTTTGCGAATCCGAGCCATTTTTGAACGATAACCTTCGCTCCGAGTTCGTCGGCAATCTCGCGTGTCGCGTCCGCGCTTTCCGAATCGACGACCAGAATTTCATCCGCCCACAAAACCGATTCAATCGCGCGGCGAATATTTTTTTCCTCGTTGAAAGCGATAACGCAGGCGGAAATTTTCATTTCATAAACTTAAAGCAAAATGTTAAGAGTCGGCAAGCCGACTCTTAAAGTGAAAACTTAATAATTTTTTAAAGTCTTTAATTTATTGATTTCCCATCGGCGATTGAACTTCGATATTATTTGCGCGAAAGGTTGTCGAAGTCGCCTGCTGCAAATCGGAAATCGCTTTATTATAATCGGTTTCGGCGCGGATTTCGGCGTTTCGCGCAGTCGCCAGAGCGTTTTCGCGCTGAAACAGCAGAAACGTCGTCGAGCGTCCGGATTCGTAAAGTTTCTGCTCGCCCTGAAGTTGAATCTCGGCATTTTCGCGCGCGCGCCGCGAAGTGAAAACTCTCTGCCGCGCGGTTTCGAGTGCCTGCGCCGCGTTGCGGACTTCGACAATAATTGTCTGTTCCTGCTGGCGGATTTGCGCGCCGATTTGTTCCTGCTGAATTCGCGCGCCCGCTAAATCGGCTTTCGCCGTCCGGTTGCGAAGCGGAAGACCGATTGTCACGCCGACCGAAAAATTCGGCGCGTTGGAATTGAACAAATTGGCAAACGAACGATTCAGCCCGCCGGAATTGACGGTCGAAGTATTTGTGACGGTAATATTCGGATTGACGATTTCAGTCGTTCCGTCGGGGCGAATGCTGTTGATGGCGTTCAGCAAATAAATATCGCTCGGAGTCGTAATCAGCGGAGTTGTCGCCGCGCCTGCCGATGTTCCGCCAAAATTTTGCGCGAAACCGTTGAGCGAAAACGAACTGGTAAAATCAATCTGCGGTTTGACCTGGTTTCTAAAATACTGCAAATCAATCGTGTTTATATCGGTCTGAAGCTGCAAACGCCGCAGTTCCGGGCGATTGGCGCGGGCATCGGCAAGCGCGTCGTCGAGACTGACCGGATTCAAATCTAGATTCGGCTGGTCGGTCGGCACGAGCGGTTTCACCCAATCCGGCGAAGTCGAATCTTTTAACAAAAGCTGTTTCAGCGTGTTATCGGCAATTGAAACCTGCTGCGACGCGAGCAGCAAATCCGATTCGCGGTTGGCAAGTTCGGTGGCGACTTCGGCGCGTTCGAGCGGCGCGGAACTTCCGGCGGCGATTTTCGCTTCAATCTGGCGCAGGCTTTCTTTACTTAGATCCAAATTCGCAACCTTATTCTGCTGGTCGCGCAGGGCGAAAACCAAATCCCAGTAAGCGCGCTGAACCTGCGAAATAATATCAATTGTCGTGCGGCGAAAATCGGCATCGGTTTGCTGAAGGCGTTTGCGCTGAATGCGAATGTTGCGCCGCGTCTGGTCAATCGAGCGATTGCGAAACAGCGGCTGCGTGAAATTTACTCCGGCGGTCGAGCGATAAAAAGCGGCTGACGAGGAAACCGTCTGCGTTGTCGTGCCGTTGGCTGAAGTCGTAAAAAACGAACTCGAACGGCTGTTATTAACAAACGGTTCGATTCTGCCGCCGCTTCTCAAAAGCTGCGACGCGCCCAAATCCAGCGAAAATCCGTTGGAAGGTCTCGTGCCGTTTTGCGAACTGCGCGTAAAAAGCGGCGTTGCCGTCAAAGTCAAATCATAAACGCCGAGCAGCGAACGCAGTTGCGTTTCGGCGTATCGCACGTCGTCTTTGGCGACTTCGATAGTGTTGTTATTTTCCAGTGCCTTGCGAATCGCCTCGTCAAGCGTCAGCGGCAAAGTCTGCGACGTATCGATGCCGACCTGTTTCAAATTAGTTGCATTTGAAGCTGCATCGGAAGTGACGATGACAGAATCTCTAGTCACAGCCGGCGTTGGTGTCGGCGTAGGAGTTTGCGCGTGAACGGAAAAATCGCACCAGCAAAAAACAAAAGCTAAAACCGATGCGGCAAATGCCGCGCGGGATAAAAAAAACATTATTGAATGACTCCAGAATTATGAAATGTTTGAAAATAAAACGAAAATAACTCAAGCCTTACTACGCCGGAACGCCTGCTTTGGTTTCAAAAAAGTTGAGCGGCAAACGTTAATTGAAAGCGACAGGAAACGTGATTTTACTTTCCCGCCGCGTGTCACTAAAATAAATTTAACTTCTTTATCACAGAAAAATATATTTCAGGAGGCTTTTATACAAAATGGGAATTAAAGTCGGTATTAACGGTTTCGGGCGCATCGGGCGCAACGTGATGCGGAGCGCGCTCGGCGACAAGGATATTGAATTCGTCGCCGTCAACAATTTAACGGATACGAAAACTCTGGCGCATCTTTTAAAATACGATTCGGTGATGGGCAATCTCGAACACAAAATTTCGGCGGATGGCGACACCATCAAAGTCGAAGGCGAAAGTTTTAAAGTTTTCAGCGAAAAAGATCCTTCAATGATTGACTGGAATTCAGTCGGCGCACAAATCGTTATCGAATCTACCGGAAGATTTACAAAGGCGGAAGACGCGAAAAAACATCTGCGCGGCTCGGTCAAAAAAGTCGTTATCAGCGCAGCCGCCAAAGGTGAAGACGTGACGATTGTGCTGGGCGTGAACGAAAATGTTTATGACCCGCAAAAGCACAACATTATCTCGAACGCTTCCTGCACGACGAACTGTCTCGCGCCCATCGCCAAAGTGATTCACGAAAAATTCGGCATCAAAAATGCTTTGGTGAACACAATCCACTCTTACACCAACGACCAGCAACTGCTCGATTTGCCGCACAAGGATTTGCGCCGCGCCCGCGCTGCCGCGCTTTCGATGATTCCGACTTCGACGGGCGCGGCAAAAGCCGTCGTGCTGGTGATTCCCGAACTCAAAGGAAAATTCGACGGCATTTCGGTGCGCGTTCCAACGCCGGATGTTTCGCTGGTTGACGTGGTGATAAACGTCGAAAAAGAAACGACGACCGAAGAAGTCAACCGCGTTTTAAAAGACGCGGCGAACGAAGAATTAAAAGGAATTTTAGGCTTTTGCGAAGAGCCGCTCGTTTCGATAGATTTTCGCGGCGATTCGCGTTCTTCGATTATTGACGCGGAAAATACGAAAGTCATCGACGGCAAGACAATGAAAATTCTCGCGTGGTATGACAACGAATGGGGTTATTCGTGCCGCATCCGCGACCTTGTGAAATTTATCGCCGACAAAGGAATATAATTTGAATCGTTTCGGCAACTATTCGGGATGAAATAATTTTAATCTTTGTTTCATCTGCTTTTGTTCTGAAATTAAAGGAAACGGGCGCGCAAGTTGTCATCCCGTCACGAGTTAATCGCAAACAGCCGCGAGCGATTAACATGCATTTATACAAAGAATGGCATCTGACCCAAATGCTGCATCGGGAAACTCAAACACTTTTGCCAAGTGTTTTCGCGTTTTGATAAATTAACAAAGAACTATTTAAGTTTTGTCTATTTCGCCAGCCCAATCGTCCGGCTCGGATAAAATGTCAACAGAACCCTAGGGAAAGACAGCGAATGCAGAGAGGAATTTCAGAAGAGTGAAAATTTAGAGAAAAATTAATTTTATGTTGGAAAAGAAATCAGCAGGCAGCGAAATAGAGTCGATAGCGACGGGCGTTCGGCATTTGCAAATAGTTTTCGTTAATACTTATTTTATTGACACGCCGGAAATTGCGCCGGGCTCCTGGGTGCTGATTGATACGGGATTGCCGCTAAACGGCTGGCGGATTTTAAGTTACGCCGAAAAACTTTACGGCAGAGGAGCTAAGCCTTCGGCAATTGTTTTAACGCACGGGCATTTCGACCATGCGGGCGCGGCACAGAGTTTAGCCGCTCGCTGGGAAGTGCCGATCTACGCGCATCATCTTGAAATGCCGTATTTGACCGGAAAATCGGACTATCCGCCGCAGGATCCGACGGTCGGCGGCGCGCTCGCGCAGATGTCGCGGCTTTTTCCGCATTCAGGTTATGATTTCGGCACGCGCGTTTATCCTCTGCCGTTAAGCGGCGAAATTGCCGAGATGCCGGGCTGGCGCGCCGTTCATACGCCTGGTCATACGGCGGGTCACATCTCGCTGTTCCGCGAATCTGACCGCACTCTGCTTGCCGGTGACGCTCTGGCAACCCTCAATCAGGATTCCTGGATTTCCAATCTCACCGAAAAACGAGAATTTCACGAGCCGCCCGCGCCTTTTACGACCGACTGGCAAGCCGCCCGGCGTTCGGTCGAAGTCTTAGCCGAACTGGAGCCGCGAACGGTCGCCGCCGGTCACGGACTTCCAATCAAAGGCGCGGAAACGCCGCCACAGCTTATCCAATTCGCGCTTAATTTCTCGCCTCCGAAGAAAGGTCGTTACGTCAATAAACCGGCTGTCACCGACGAAAACGGAATCGTCGCTCTGCCGCCGCCGGTCTCTGACCCTGTTCGGCAAATAATGATTGGCGCGGCAATCGGTACTGCCGCCGGTCTGCTGCTCGCGCAGGTGAAAAAGCGAGGGCGCAAAAAGATTGAAACGAATCTATTTTAGTGAAAAGGACATTCATAAAATAAGTTGAAAATACACTGAAGCAGCTATGGCGGAACTAAAATTAACAACAGCGGAAGAATGGAAATATTACGGACGCTTTGCGCGTCTGCTTACGGACAAAATCCACTACTCTTTTTAGAGAAAATGATTTCGATTTATTCGCGCTCAAGGCTGGATACGCACAAAGGTTAAAACAAAGTTTAGAATATGAATATAAGAAACAAAAGATTTTACCGTCTCGCCTTTTTTCTGCTCGCTTTAACATTTCTCCGGCAGCCTGTCGGCATCGCCGCGCAAAACGTTTCTTCGCCGAAAGTGATTCTTTTGCGCGCTCCTGACGGCGGCATTCAGCCGCAGGCTGCTGTTGATTCCAAAGGAATAGTCCACTTAATTTACTACAAGGGCGACGCGCAGGCGGGCGACGTTTTTTATGTCCGGCTGGACGGCGCGGGAAAGTCGCTCGCCGCGCCGATTCGCGTCAACAGTCAATCCGGCAGCGCGATTGCGATGGGCTGGGTTCGCGGAGCGCAGATAGCCATCGGCAGAGGCGACCGCGTGCATATTATCTGGAACGGTTCGGGAACAGCCGAACCTCGCGGCATCGGCGATAGTCGTCCAATGCTCTACACGCGCTTAAACGACGACGGCACGGCTTTCGAGCTGCAGCGCAATTTGATTACGTGGGCAGGTGGAATTGACGGCGGAGGCGCGCTGGCAGCCGACCGTGAAGGCAGCGTTTATGTCTTCTGGCACGCTCAGGCTGGCGGCAAAAGCGATGCGGACAGCAGCGTCTTTGTCACTCGCTCGACCGATGACGGCAGAACATTTTCACGCGAAGCGAAAGCTAATCCTGAACAGACGGGAGCTTGCGGCTGCTGCGCGATGAAGGCTTTCATAGACAGAAAAGGAATTTTGTATGTTCTTTACCGCGCCGCCGGTGAGAACGTCAATCGTGACACCACGCTGTTAGTTTCGCGCGACAAAGGGAAAAGTTTTGAGAGCCGAACGCTGGCTCTTTGGAAATTGGACGCTTGCCCGTTGACAGTTTATTCAATCACGCAAGGCGCGGCTTCGGGCGCGGTTCTGGGAGCGTGGAAAAATCAGGAACAGGTTTATTTTGCCGCGCTGAATGCTCTGCCAAATACGGGCGGCAAACTTCTTTCCCAACTCGTTACGCCGA
>JBPCRW010000032.1:0-5637 GCA_050996405.1 Pyrinomonadaceae bacterium
AAGTATAAAACAAAAGTGCGATGAACGAAAATTACCGAATCGAAACGCGCCGCGTTTTTTTACTTCAGGATTTGCCCGCGCCTTTGACGCGAGCGAGCGAGCATCTGCAATTTTTTGATAATTACATTGAAAATACGCGGCTGCGGCTGCGTTCGATTCGCTCTCCAAACACGAAAAAATGGCGATGGATTTTAGAGCAGCGTTTTCCGCGCGACGAAAATGATTTATCAATTTGGAACGTCTCGGAAATTTTTCTAAGCGAAGCGGAACACGCCGCGTTTGAAATTTTTGAAGGTCGGGAAGTGAAAAAAAACGAGCGCGTCGAAACCAACGAATTACGTTTTAACCGTTATTTTTACGCGGTGGAAAATGAGCGAATGGAAATAGATGTTTTTCTCAATCCGCTCTGGGGTTTAATTTTGGGAAAAGTTTTTTTTGAACCGCAAGAAGAAATGCAAAGTTTCAAAATGCCCGATTTCGCAATTGCCGAAGTCACGCAAAATAAATTTTTTATTGGAAAAAACTTAGTCGGTAAAACCTTTGCCGAAGTGCAGGAAAATTTCTAGTTTCTAATTTTCGGTTTCCGGTTAAAAGTTTTCGGGCAAAATTCCGTAATAGTTTTTCAAACCGGAAACCGGAAACTCATTTCGTTCGCGGCGACATCGGCACGGCGTGTTCGAGCGACGAATAAATTTGTAGATAAACTTTCGTTTCCGCCGGAATCAATGTTTTCCAGTTCGCGCCGCCGCGATTGATGTAACCGGCTAATCTCGCAGGGTTGGAATTGTATCCCGCCGCCATCAGTTCGGCTTGCGTCGCCGTGCCGTCCATCATCGCCAGCAAAATCGTTTCGTTCGCGCTCAAATCATTCCAGGTCATCTGCATATACAAGAGCATCGCTTCGGCGGCGTTGACGTGGTTTCGCATTCCTTCGACAAAATCGGGAATCAGCCCGACGTTGTAATAACGGCTTTGCATCATCGCGTAAGTCGAAGGAATCATCTGCACCATTCCGCCCGCACCGGCGCGGCTCACCGAATAGCGATACGTCGCGCCTTCGTTCAAAGCGTAAAGCGAAAAAATTTCGTTGAATAACTGCGGCTGGTATTCCGTCCAGAAACGCTGGTGGTCAATATGCTCGACGGTCGAAAGACGCTCGGCAATATCCGCGATTTGCGGCGAAATAAAAATTCCTTTTTCCCTAAGTTTTTCGCGCGCGATGTCAATCGTGTTTCGCACGTAAAGTTTTCCCGCGCCCACGACTTCGGGCGTGGCGATGCCCGGATGACACGAAACATAATAAGCCGTTTCCGCCAGCGCGCCGTTTTTTTCAATCGGATACTGCACGACGAGCGGTGTTTGCGGCTGATTATTTTCGTCGAAAATCGTGACCGCCGTATTCACGCCGTTGGCGCGAACGATACGGACGCGAACCTGTCTGCCATTGGAACTGATAACCGGAAGTTCAGTGTCGCGCGCGAGAAACACGGATTTTGTCAGCACGATAAAATCAATCTGCGCGGCTTTCCAATCGTAGAACGCGAGCCGCACAATATCCGTCGCCAGAAAACTATCGGTCAGAGCAGTTTGAGTCGGGCGCGTCTGCATCAGGCGTTTCGCTTCGTTAATTCGGTCGCGGAGTTGTCCGTAACTTAAAACTTTATAAGCGACGGGTAGCGGAGTCGGAGTCGGAAAAACCTGTGTTACTGTCGGGGTCGGCGTGAAAATCGGGCGCGGAGTCTGAATCGGAGTCGGCGATGGCGACGACAGATTAGTTGTTACGACGACAACTTTCGGCGCGGGAGTCGGCGACGGAATTAAATAAGGAGTTGGCGATATACGCGGAGTCGGCGTTGGCGAAGGATTGCCGGAAACCATTCGCGGGCGGGTCGGAGTCGGACTACTCGGCTGCGCCGTTTGCGCCAGTGCCGTCAACGCCGAAAATAGAATCAAGATTAAGCCGGAAATAGTTTTTATGTTCATCAAACAATCCTACGGAAAGAGAATTTTATGAAAACTGTCCGAGAGATTTGTCTCTGCCGAAAAAACTGCACAGACAGAAAACATGTGCTATAAAAGATTCGCTCAAACGGTAAAAGGTTGTCAAATCTATCGGGAAAAGTTTATCTAAGCTGCAATCTTCGTTTATACTTGAATGATGTTTGCGCCTTGCTTGAAATTCAAATCGCAAATTAAACATATGAAAAAATTATTCGGAACGGACGGGATGCGCGGACAAGCGGGCGCGTTTCCGTTGGATGAAAAAACCGTCGAAATTGTCGGGCGTTCGCTGGCGCGGCAGTTTAAAGAAAAGCTGAATCGCCCGCCGCGATTCATTACCGGCAGGGACACGCGCGAATCCGGCGCGTGGATTGAACAGGCTTTCCACGCGGGCGCAAACGCGGAAGGCGCGCATTGCGAATCGGCGGAAATTATCACCACGCCGGGCGTGGCTTTTTTAACCAGAAAATTCGATTTCGATGCCGGAGTTGTCGTCAGCGCGTCGCATAATCCGTTTGAAGACAACGGCATTAAAATTTTTTCGCCGACGGGAAAAAAGATTGACGAGCGGACGGAAAAGGAAATCGAGAAAGACGTTTTTGAGAAGACAGGAGACAGAGGGCAGAAGACAGAAGCAGACGAAAGCCATTCAGCGTTCAGCATTCAGCGTTCAGCGTTTGAAGTCGATTATTCAAATTCTATTAAATATCAGAATGCTTATTTGGATTATCTCGCCGGTGAATTTAAAAATCTTTCGCTCGACAATTTCAAAATGGTGATTGATTGCGCGAACGGCGCGGCATCAAATCTTGCGCCGCGATTATTTGAAAAATTCGGCGCGGAAGTTATCGCTATCAACGCCGAACCGGACGGGCGCAACATCAACGAAAACTGCGGCTCGCTGCATCTGGAAAATTTACAGGAAAAAGTTTTGGATAAAAACGCTGATTTCGGCGCGGCGTTTGACGGCGATGCCGACCGCGCCTTGTTCGTTGACGAAAACGGGCGGCTCGTGGACGGCGACGCGACGCTCTGGGCGATGGCAAATCATTTAAAATCGCATGGCACACTCGAAAAAAATACGGTTGTCGCCACGGTGATGAGCAATCTCGGATTAGAACTCGCGCTCGGCGGCGAAAATATCAGGCTGCTGCGAACCGATGTCGGCGACAAATACGTTTTGCAGGAACTTCTGCAAAACGGCGCGAGCATCGGCGGCGAGCAGTCGGGACACATAATTTTTCCGCAAAAAAGTCTGGTCGGCGACGGGCTGCTGACGACGCTTTTTCTGCTGGAAACCATCCGCGAAAAGAAAAAAACTTTGTCGGAAGTGACCACAGGATTTACGCGCCTGCCGCAAATTTTGGTGAACGTCAAAGTTCGAGAAAAACAGCCGTTTGAAGGAGTCGCGGAAATCGCCGAAGCAATTCAAATTATCGAAAACGAACTCGGCGCGAAAGGCAGATTGCTGCTTCGCTATTCGGGAACGGAAAACCTGGCGCGCGTGATGATTGAGGGCGAAAATCAAGCGGCAATCGAAGCGCAAGCCAACCGCCTGGTAGAAGTTGTCAAAGCAAAACTGGGATGAAATTTTTCATTAACAAAATTGTAAGGTTGCTCGGCACTTGCAAAGGCGACGAAAAAATTTTATAGTTGATTCAACTGAGACGGTTGGTGAATCCGCTGTCTCTAGTGGTTACTGGGGTGAGGACAGTAACTACGGATTGGCAGGCGCGGCACACTCCCACGTTGCTTCGCCTGCTTTAACTTTTTTAAGTCATTCTTTTATCCGAATCAAATTATTTACCGACCGAATTGATGTGGTGCGAAACCGAATCCGCGCAAGTTAAGGGTAAAAAGACAAAACGATAAGAAAGTCGCTGTTTCGCCCTCACGTCTATTAAATTGTTCGGCAGATGCGGCATTTGAAAGCGGCGGTTTTAATCTACGTCAATCATGTAACTGACGAGCCGCAAATCAAGTTGTTCCAGTTTTGCTTCCAACGTGCTTTATATTCACGCATCCACTCACGATTTGCTTCTTCGTCCGCCACGTCAATTACGATTTTCACCAAGTTGCCCCGATACAAAATGCCTTGATGCCGCCAATGTCCTTCAACTTTCTGCGTTTCGTAGCTCGCCGCTTCAAACTGCTTGACGATTTCCAAGACCGCTTCGGCTAACCATTCGGGCGGCACTTCGCGCCCATCGTTAAATTGTAGCGGGAGCAGTATCTCGAATCGCCGCAATTTGCTGCTCATATGTTGATTTGCCTTGAACGGTAAAAGAAATATTTTGGTCGGCGAGTGCCTCGAGTGCGGCTTCGGGAACAAGATGTTCGCCCGACTTCAAAACGCGCCCAGAGAAGCGTCCAAGCAGAAAGCCCAACGCCCGTTTTTCGGTATCGTGGTCTGGAAAAGTAATTGTGAGATGGTCTAATTAAACGATACACAAAACTCTCTGTAAAATGAGAGTTATGATGCGAAAATATGATGATGAATTTAAGCGTAATGTCGTGAATAAGGTTCTTGACGGGCAAAGCGTTTCCAGCGTTTCCCGCGAGATCGGAGTCAATGAATCTTTGATCCACAAGTGGAAACGAACAGCTTTAGATAATGGCGACGGTATCAGATCGGGAGTCGAATTAGTAGCCGCAGCCGCATTGAAGAAACGGATTCGGGAACTTGAACAGGAGAATGAAATCCTAAAAAAGGCGGCTCTTATCTTCGGCAGAGGAAGCTAAAGCGATATGAGTTTATTGACCGGGAAAAAGCCAATCACCCGGTCAAGTTGCTGTGCCAAATGATGCAGGTTAGCGCACCTGCTTATTACACTTGCGCGCGGGACAAAACTTACCGGGAAAGCGCAGAAGCGTTGTCGGGAAAAGGTGCGCTCTTGTTTTTATGAACATCGGCGGCGGTATGGCTCGCGGCGCATTGCCGCCGAGTTGAAAATCGGACGGTTTCGAGTTCGGAAAGCTTTGAAGCGGGAAAATCTACAGGCAATCGCGCCGAAGCGATTCAGACCGACCACGACTGATTCAAAGCACGATCTGAGAGTAAGTCCGAATTTGCTGCAATCAGGAGCAAATCAGCCAATCGGCAAAAGCGAAGTCATGGTCGGCGACATTACTTATCTGCGTTTGGCGGGCGGCACGTTTTGTTATCTGGCGTGCCTTCAGGATAAATTCACGCGCCGCATCGTTGGTTGGAAGGTTGCGGAACGGATGACGGCGCAGCTCGTGATTGACGTTTTTCTGCAAGCCCGAAGGCGCGGCTTGCTCGGCAAAGGAGCGATCATTCACACGGATCGAGGCAGCCGATATGCGGCGGTCGAATATCGAAGATTGCTGTATGTCGGCGGATTTCGCCAATCAATGTCGAGGAAAGGAAACTGCTGCGGATAATGCCCAAGCCGAGAGCTTCTTTTCCCGGTTCAAAGCGGAGTTAGTGGAAAACGGCATCTTTGAATCGGTCGAGGATGCCCGTTCGGAAGTCTTCAGTTACATTGAGGGTTATTACAATCGGATTAGACTGCATTCGGGCTTAGGTTACAAAAGTCCGCTGGAGTTTGAAAAGGAGTTGAAAATTAAACAAAGGAGCGAGAGTTTTGTGTGCTGAAAAACTTGACCGTCTCA
>JBPCRW010000263.1:0-3023 GCA_050996405.1 Pyrinomonadaceae bacterium
ACGGACTGCCAATCACAATTGTTGTCTGCGCGCCTGAGCTTTTGGCAACCGCGAGTGCCGCAAGTCCCACCGCGCCGCAGCCCTGAATAACAACCGTGTCGCCCCAGTTAATTCCCATTCTCTCCAGTCCGTGAATCGCCGTTACCAAAGCGCAACCCGCGCCGATGACGGATTCGGTTGAAACATCCGAAAGTTTGAAAATAGCCGTCCCCGGACGAAGGTAAATATACTCGGCGTAACCGCCCGAAAAATGCGGCGGCTCATTGCTGTTGAAACTGATTCCGTAGGCACTGCGATTCTGGCAGCGCGTCGGCTGACGGAGGATGGCGCAGTTGCGGCAATGCCCGCAAAGCCTGCCCGCGCTCCACGTCACGCGGTCTCCTTCGCAAAGCGGCTCGCCCGTCCAATCCGTTTCCAGACCCTCGCCCAGACGTTCAATCACGCCGACCGTTTCGTGTCCCATAATAACCGGGCGCGGAATCGGCAATTGTCCTTTCCACAAATGAACGTCCGTGCCGCAAACGCCCGCCATCTCGATTTTGACCAGTGCCGCGCCCGCTTCGATTTTCTCCGGTAGCGGATATTCGCGCACTTCCAGAGGCTGTTGAAAATCCGGCATCACGGCGGCTTTTGCTGTTTTCATAATTTATTTTCCCTGCCTAAAGCGATTTAGGTTTTTCAGCCAACGCTCAAGCCAAGCGTAAGCGTTGGCTGAAGCCTCAGGCGGAAAGCTGTGTCCGCCATTGAAAAAATAGCTCGAAAGATTCTCCTTTGCTCCCAACAATTCATAAACGGGTTCGATTCTTTCAATCGCCCGCCGCGCGCTCCAGCCGCCGTTGGGAAAAACAAAATCTTCGTCCGACGTTGAAAGCAGAAGCGAACGCGGCACTATCAACGCCAGAAGTTCGTGCATCTCAAACGGCACGTCAATCACGCTCGAATCCGGCACGGAGCGATAAAAATCCATATTCAGACGCGGGTTTGAAATGTAGAATCCCAAAAGCGGTAAAAGTGCTGTCGCTTTTGACCAGCGAAAAGTATTTCCGTCAATCCGAAACGTATCGAAACCGCAGTTGCTCGCGCCCGCCTTGATGCGCTCGTCAAACGCCATCGAGAAAAGCGTCGTGTAACCGCCGTGCGAATGACCAATGCTCCCGATGCGCGATGAGTCAACAAAATCTAGCGTTTCGAGATAATCAATCGCTCGCTGCAAATCCCAAATCATCTTGCCCATTAAAGACCAGCGCGGATGCTTTCGATAAAACGGAATCGCGTCGCCGTAATGCCCGCTTGTAGGGTCGTGCCGCTCGCCGAAACAGAGCGCGTCGTAAGTAAATGTTACGAAACCGCGTCTGACAAGATGCAAAGCCGTCTGCAATTGCGGATTTCCCGCCAGCCCCGCCGGTTCTTTTTTGCCTTCCTGCGTCGTCTGGTGCGGGCATAAAACAACCGGCGCGCGAGCTTTTAGATTTTTCGGAATCAGAAGATACGACGGCACAAATTCGCCCGGCTCGGTTTGATAAACCAGTTTTCGCAAAACGTGATTCTCGCGCTCGGTTTCTTCAAGAACTTTAGCCTGAAGCGGCGGCTTTGTTTTCGGCGCGTCGCCTAGAAAAACATTCAGCCGTTTTTTGATTTCTTCGCGTTTCGTTTGCCATTCGTTTGGAGTCGTAATTCGTTTGCCGCTCGTTTCAAGCAAATCTATCAACTCGGCTTTGCCCGTCTGCTCGCCTGAAACGCTCGGACGCACGGCTCTGGTTATTTTTCGCCAATTTCCCCAACTCCAATCAACATAATCGTATTCGCTTTTCGGCAGCGGGCGCGAGGAAGGCTTTTTGATTTGTCCTCTGACCGTCATTGCCGCCAGCGCAACCCCTGTTAATTCAAGAAATTTTCTACGCTCGATTTTCATTTTTTTTCTAAAAAATTTATTTACTCAATACTCAATCTGACATCCGACAATTTCAAACTTTCGCCCGGCTGCAACCGAACGCGCCGCTGCCTGTTTTTGTAGAAAGACTTTCCGATTTTTATTTGATAGACGGAATTTTTATCGCCAGCCCATCCGCCGAAACGGTATTCGCCGCGCTCGTCGGCAAATTTCCGCGCGACGAGCAGAGACTTTCCGCCGACGCTGCGCGTCACCGTGACGAGCGCGTTTTTAATCGGCTTTTTCGTTTTCGCGTCGACGACGCGCCCTGTCGCTTCGCCCAAAAACGGGTAGTAAATGCGGTTCAACAGGTTCGGCAAATCCAGCTCGCGCCAGCGTTCGGGCGAGATTTTTTCGCGCGACAGCCAGATCGCCGAAAACAGAAGCAAGCTGTTAATGTTTCCTTTGGCGTATTGCCGGATGGCGTGTTCGATTAGATAATGAACGCTGTCGGGTGTCGGCGTTTGTTTGCTGTTGAAGATATAAACTCCGGCGAGAATTTCCTTGTTCGGATAAGCCCGGCGAAGCGTTTCTATATTTTCGTCAAACTTTTCATAATTTTCGTTTTGCTTCCACGTCCAGAAACTTACCCCGTCAATCAAATCGAGAACATTTTTGTCAACGCGGTCTAATTGATGATTGTAGACGACCACGTAAAGTTTGAGACGCGGAGTCGCCGCCGGCGAAGAATGATCGACGCTGCCGTTTTCGTCAACGCGCTTCCCTAAAAGAGCGTCTTTGATGTCGAGCAAATCTTCGGCGGTGATGGATTTCGGATAATCGTTGTAAAAGTCGTCAATGATAACGCCGGAAAGCTGCGGGCAGCGTTTTGAGATTTCGGAAAAACGCTGCGCTCCCTGAACCATTCCGGGTCCTTGTGCAAAAGGCTTCATCAATTCCATATCCTTCGGCTGATTGACGACTCCTTTTTCCGACGGCGGAGTTAAAATGCCGTAGATTTTATTGACATCCCACTCGTCGCAGCTATTTTTGACGTTTTCCTCAAAAGTGTAGCCGTTATAATTGGCGTAAGAAACAATCGCGTTTTCGCCGAAATCGAAAGCCTTCTGTATCAACTCGCCTTCCGCCCAGC
>JBPCRW010000072.1:0-24632 GCA_050996405.1 Pyrinomonadaceae bacterium
TCATAAACTTCGCGCTGCGGCTTTGTAAATTTGCCGCCGACGGGAAATGTGCGCGTGATGTCCGAAGCATAACCCTTGTAACTGCAACCCGCGTCAATCAAAAGCAAATCGCCGTCCGTAAGCATAGCGTTGTTTTCGACGTAATGCAGAATCGTCGCATTCGCGCCGCCGCCGACGATTGAATTATACGAAACGCCGCTCGCGCCCGACATCCGAAAATGATGCTCGATGACGGATTCGATGTTTGATTCGTTCATTCCCGCTTTCGCCGTTTTCATCGCCAGAACGTGCGCTTCGGACGTAATGTCTGCCGCCTTTTGCATCAGTTCGATTTCGTCTTCGGTTTTATGCAAACGCATATCGTGAATCAAAATGGTCGGGTCAACAATCGTATGCGGCGGATACGCGGTTTTCAAACGCCGAAAACGCTGCGCGGAAAGATACTGCAAAATCGTCTGGTCGAGTTTATTATCAACGCCGAAACGATAAAAGAGTTTTTCCGCGCCGTTCAGAATTTTCGCTAGTTCCGACTCAAATTTTTCAATCGGCAGAGCTTTATCGGCGTGATAATTTTTCTTCGCGCCTTCCACTCCTTCGCGCCTCCCATACCAGGTTTCCATTAGCGGGTCGCGCGGGCGCACAAACAGCGTGAATGGATTTTTTTTGCTCGACGGATTGATGACCGCAATCGCGTCCGGTTCGGGAAAGCCCGTCAGATAATAAAAATCAGGGTCTTGATGAAATTTAAATTCCGTGTCGTAGCTTTTCGTAACTTCGTGCGCGGCGGGAATTATCGCCACCGCATCTTTGCCGATGCTCTGGATAAAATTTTTCAACTGTTCTCGCATAATTTTCCTCTCAGCCGAAAATTGTATCGCAAAATCCCACGAATCGTGAATCGTCAATCGTAAATAAATTATCAAATCTGCGCCTTGATTTACTATTTGCGATTTACTATTTGCGATTTACTATTTACGATTTATTAGCCGCGCGATTTATTATTCACTGATAAAATGGATTTACGCATTACGGAAATTTTTCTTTCGATTCAGGGCGAATCTTCGCACGCCGGAAGACCTTGCGCGTTCGTGCGTCTGACGGGCTGCCCGATGCGCTGCCGCTGGTGCGATTCAGTTTATACTTTCACAGGCGGCGAGCGAATTTCGTTCGATGAAATTTTCGCGCGATTAAAAAATTTCGGCTGCGATTTAGTTGAAGTGACAGGCGGCGACCCACTCGCGCAGAAAAACGTTTATCCTTTTATTACAAGACTTTGCGATGCGGGCTATGAAGTTTTAATCGAAACCGGCGGATTTTTTTCGACGGAAAAAGTTGACGAACGCGCCAAGATTATTCTGGACGTGAAATGTCCGGCATCGGGCGAATCGGAAAGAAATTACTGGGCGAATCTGGAAAGATTAAACGCGGAAAAAGACGAAGTAAAATTTGTCATCGCCGATTTAAACGATTGGAATTTTGCGCGCGAAATTATCGAGAAATACGATTTGGAAACGCGCGCCAAAGAAATTTTGATTTCCCCGATTTTCGGCATTGAAAACTTAAAGGAAATCGCCGAAACTGTTTCACGAAGCGATTTGAAAATTCGCTTGAATCTGCAATTGCACAAATACATCTGGGGAAAAGATGTTCACGGAGTTTAATAAATTTATGTCTAAAAAAATAATTGTCGTCATATTTCTTTTATTCGTTTCGCAAGCGGTTTTCGCGCAGAAACCGGCAGCGACACCGACGCAAACTGCCGATGTTGTTTTAGTCGGACCAATACCGCCAACACTAACTTTGGATGAGAAAATTCAAAACGCGATTCAAGGCTTCAGCGGAAAAGTCTGGATTTACGCGAAAAATCTCGACACGGGAAAAGATTACGCGCTTCGTGCGGATGAACAAGTGCGAACGGCAAGCACCATAAAACTGGCGATTATGACGGAAGTTTTTCATCAGGTCGCGCAGGGCAAACTTCACTGGAACGACGAAATCGTTTTGACGAAAGAGAAAAAACAGGGCGGCTCCGGGATTTTATTCGAGTTTTCCGACAACACAAAAATTGATTTGCAGACGGCTCTGCATTTGATGATTGTCGTGTCCGACAATACGGCGACGAATCTGGTTTTAGATAAAGTCGGCGCGGACAATGTAAATAATTTTGTAGATTCGCTCGGACTTCATCAAACCCGCGTTATGCGAAAAATTGGCGGCGGCGGTGAATCAAAAGCCTTTGACGACCCGCGTTTGAAACTTTTCGGGCTTGGTGTATCAAGCCCGCGCGACATGGTTCGACTTTTGGAAATGCTCGAAAACGGGCAAATCGTCTCCCGTGAAGCGTCCAATGAGATGCTCAACATTATGAAACGCCAACAATACAAAGACGGCATCGGGCGCGGGCTGCCGGACACGATTCAATCGGCTTCAAAATCCGGCGCGCTTGACAGACTGCGAAGCGACATCGGGATTATTTACACTCGTCGCGGGCGCATTGCGATGGCGATTACGACCGACGATATGATGGAAGTTTCTTACACGGAAGAAAATCCGGGCTTGAAAATGCTCTGGAAATTATCGCAGATTTTGCAGGACGGTTTGGGAAAATAAATTTTTTGTAAAAAGGAGATTTATGAGGCATTATCAAAAACTGACGACGATGATTTTTCGCATCATCGGTGTGCTGGCAATGTTTATCGGTGTGGTTTCGTGGATTGTCATCAGTATTACTATGTTTCTTATTACTAGCAATAATGTGACTAATAATGTGGTTTTGGTAACATTTGTCGCGCCGACGTTGTATTTAGTCGGCGGAATAATTATGTTTAGTTTGAGTCGGATTTTGGCGATATGGATTTGTTTGGATTTTGATGAACCTAGTAAAAGATAAAAAAATCGCCGTTTGTTTGGTTTCGGGCGGAATGGATTCGTGCGTCACCGCCGCGATTGCGCGGGAAGAACATCAAGAATTAGCCTTTCTGCACATCTCTTACGGGCAATTAACCGAACGCCGCGAGCGTCAGGCTTTTAACGACATTGCTGATTTTTACGCGGTCGAAAAACGGCTCGACGTTTCGATTGAATATCTGGCAAAAATCGGCGGCTCAAGTTTGACCGACGAGTCAATCGAAGTCGCTGAAGCGAATCTCGAATCAAAGGAAATTCCGACAAGTTACGTTCCGTTTCGTAACGCGAATATGCTTTCGATTGCAACAAGCTGGGCGGAAGTTTTAAGCGCGAATTCGATTTACGTCGGCGCGGTCGCGGAAGATTCTTCGGGTTATCCAGATTGCCGACCGGAATTTTACGCGGCGTTTGAACGGGCAATCGAGACGGGAACAAAACCCGACACTTCCATTAAAATCAAAACGCCGATTATTCATTTATCGAAAGCCGAAATCGTCAAAAAAGGTTTTGAGCGAAACGCGCCGCTTCATTTGAGTTGGTCGTGTTACAGAAACGAAGATTTAGCGTGCGGCGCGTGCGATTCGTGCGCTCTGCGTCTGCGCGGATTTGTGCGAGCGGGCGTGGTTGACGCGATCGATTACGAAAATTATTAATTATTTCAATTTGCCTTGTTGATAGGCTTTAAACCCGCCGATTGCGATTAAAATTAAACCAAAGACAGAACCGATTATCGAAAATAAAGCATTGACAACACTTCCGCCAACTGCTCCGATTCCTGCTGTTTCGTCCATATTTAATGAATTAAAACTACTATGAATTCCCAAAACTATTCCGAGAACGCCCGCGACGAGACTTGCTGAAAGAATAATTGCGCCGCTATAAAGCCATTTTCTGTAATTCATCTATAACCTCTAGGTCAAAAAGATGAAAATAATTTAGCTTATTTTACGGTTGATTACAACAAAAATTTTAGATTTCCAATCTTTCGCGCGTTATTTTCAAACCGTTCAAATTTCCCAGCGCGCCGAACGCGATTTTTTCGGTTTGGAAAAATTCTTTCGCTAATGATTGGACTTCTTCGACGCTGACGGCTTCGATTTTCTGTAAAGTTTCTTCGAGCGAAATTTGCTTGCCGTGAACCATTTCGAGCCGCGCTAAAGTCGCGGCGCGGACGCTCGAATCTTCCAGACTCAATAGAATCGAAGCGACGGTTTGCTCTTTAACAAGCGCGAGTTCTTCCATTGTGATTCCATGTCGCACAACCGAGCGCAATTCTTTGATGGAAATATCCAAAACTTCTTCGGTTTGTTTCGGCGAAGTTCCGGCGTAAATCGTGAAAACGCCGCAATCCTGATACATCGCCGCGCTCGCGCCGACGCTGTAAGCCAAGCCTTTTTCTTCGCGCACTTTCTGCCACAAACGCGACGAAGTTCCGCCGCCGAGCGCGCTCGCCAAAATGTCGGCGGCATAACGTTTTTCGCTTTTCGCGTCAACAAACGGCGCGGCGATAACCAGATGCGCCTGTTCGAGATTTTTGTTTTTTTTAATGATTATCGGCGCAGTAATTTCCGGTTTCCAGTTTCCGGTTTCCGGTTTCTGGTTTCTAGTTTCTGGTTTCTGTCCAAAAAACTTTTTCGCCAATTCGACAATTCGCGCGTGTTCGACGTTTCCCGCGGCGGCGATGATTAGATTTTGCGCGTTAAAAGTTTCCGCGTGAAATCTTCGTGTAACTTTGTGATTGAAAGTTTTAACCGTTTTCGGCGTTCCCGCAATCGAAAGCCCAAGTGGATGATTCGGGAAAAGCCGCGCGTTGAAAATTTCGCTCAAAAAATCTTCGGGCGCGTCTTCGATCATCTTGATTTCTTCGATGATAACTTTTTGTTCGCGCTTTAATTCCCGTTCGTCAAAAAGCGGGTTGGCGAGCATATCAGCCAGTAAATCAAAGGCTTTAGCGATTTGATTGTCAACAACTTTGATGGCAAATCCGGTTTCTTCGTGCATCGTAAAAGCGTCGAGATTTCCGCCGAGCCGGTCGGTTTCAATCGCAATTTCGAGCGCGGTTCTTTTCGTCGTTCCTTTGAAAACCGCGTGTTCGATAAAATGTGAAATTCCGTTTAATTCTAAGAATTCGTGCCGCGCGCCGGTGCGAAAAAAAAATCCGAGCGTCGCGCTGCGCGCGTCTCTCATTTTGTCTGTGAGAATTGTCAAGCCGTTTTCGAGGCGCGTCGTCCGTATGTTTTCGATTATCTTCATAGCGCGAAAATTTATCGTAGCATAAAAAAATCAGTTTTGTATTTTGCCTGAAAAGCGCGTTTCCTGAAAACAATTTCTGTTATTCCGTCTCAAGTTAATTTTTTCACAAGGTTTGACAAAACGAACAAAAAATGAGATAAATTAAAGGCTAAGTAAGTGCTTACTTACTTTATAAAGAATTTGTAATGAGCGAGAAAACAGAAGAAAAAACGATAACGAAAAACGGGCAGCCGGTAAATAAGTCTAACGGTCACAACGGTTCTACGTCGCCAGTCGAAGAAAATTTAAAGGAACAGGCAAAGGCGGAAGAAGTTCCGAAAGAGACGAAAACTGGCGAAACCGAATCAAAGCCGGAAACGGAAAACATTGACGAAAAAAATGCTCCGCCGAAGAAAAAGAAAAGCAAATTGTTGTTTATCATCGGCGGCGCGATTTTTATTGTCGCGGCAATCGCCGGTTTGATTTACTGGCTTCACGCGCGGCAGTATGAATCGACCGACGATGCTTTTATAGACGGCGACATCGTGCAAATCAGCCCGAAAGTTTCGGCGTATGTGACGAAAGTTTATGTCCAGTCAAACCAGCTTGTGCATAAGGGCGATTTGCTGGTCGAGCTTGCGCCGCAGGATTACCAAGCGAAATTAGAGCAGGCAAAGGCGCAGCTTCAAGCCGCCGAAGCGCAGAAAAACCAGTCGCAGGCAAATGTCGATTTGACGCGCAAAACCACCCAGGCGAGCCAGGCGCAGGCGCAGTCAAACGTGCAGACGGCGCAGAGCAATGTGCGGCAAACCAGATTCGCCGCCGATGCAAAACAATCACAAATCCGGCAGGCGCAAACCGCCGTCAAAACCGCGCAGGCAAATCTTGCCCAGACGCGGGCGCAAGCTCCGCAAGTCGAATCAAATTTAAGATTGGCGCAACTGGAATTTAATCGCCGTCAAACTCTCTATAATCACGGAGATATTTCCAGGCAATCGCTCGACCAGGCGACCAACGCGCTGCAAACGGCGCAGGCGCAACTGGATGCGGCTCGAAAACAGGTTGATGCCGCCGACTCGCGCGTCGGCGAAGCGCAGGCGAATGTCGCCGTCGCGCAGGAAAATTATCGTCAATCTCTAGCGCAGATTAACACGACGCAGTCACAGGTCAACGAATCGACGGGACGGCTTCAGGACGCGAACGCCGCGCCCGAACGCATCGCCGCCACCGAATCGCAAATCGGAACTTCGCAGGCGAGCATCGAACAGGCGCAAGCCGCCGTTCACCAAGCCGAACTCGATTTGTCATACACGAAAATTTACGCGCCCGAAGATGGATTCGTCACGCGCAAAACCGTCGAAGAAGGTCAGCTTGTTCAGCCGGGAACGCCGATGATGGCACTTTCGCAGTCGGACGAAATCTGGGTTATGGCGAATTTTAAGGAAACGCAGCTTGAACTGATGCGCGTCGGTCAGCCCGTAGATATTAAAGTTGACGCTTATCCGAACCAGACTTTTCGCGGCAAAGTCGAAAGTTTCCAAGCCGGAACTGGCTCGCGTTTTTCAGTTTTGCCGACGGAAAACGCGACGGGAAATTATGTCAAAGTCGTGCAGCGCGTTCCCGTCAAAATCGTGTTTGACGAGCAGCCCGACAAAGTTCATCTGCTCGCGCCCGGAATGTCGGTCGAGCCGAGCGTAAAGATCAGATAACGGAAGGAATTTTTAATGAGCAACGCCGCGACATTTGACGATTCGTCATTGATTCCCGAAACGAAGGAAACCGCGCCCGCGCCAAAGGCTTGGACACCGAGTTTCAATCCATGGCTAATTGCGACGGCGGTTATGCTGGCGACATTTATGGAAGTTTTAGATACTTCCGTCGCCAATGTCGCGCTGCCGCATATCGCCGGAAATCTTTCGGCTTCGACCGAAGAAGCGACCTGGGTTTTAACGAGTTATTTAATCGCCAACGCTATTATTTTGCCCGCGACAAGCTGGCTGACAACCGTTTTCGGACGCAAAAAATTTCTCATCACCTGCATTATTATTTTTACGGTCGCATCTGCCTTGTGCGGCGCGGCGACGAGTCTGAATATGCTGATTCTCGCCAGAATTTTACAGGGCGCGGGCGGCGGCGCGCTCCAGCCGATTGCCCAATCTGTTTTACTGGAAAGTTTCCCGCCCGAAAAACGCGGCTCGGCGATGGCTCTGTATGGTTTGGGCGTGGTCGTCGCGCCGATTATCGGTCCGACTCTGGGCGGCTGGATTACGGATAATTATTCGTGGCGTTGGATTTTTTACATCAATCTGCCGATTGGAATTCTGGCGGCGTTTATGGCGAATACGTTTGTCGAAGACCCGCCGTATTTGCGAAATCAGAAACCCGGACGAATCGATTACATCGGTTTCGGCTTTATGGCGTTGGGCTTGGCGATGCTCGAATTGACGCTCGATTTAGGGCAGCAGCGAGATTGGTTTTCGTCTTCGACAATTATTTTCACGACTGCGACCGCCGCGACGATGCTGTCGGCGTTTATTTTGTGGGAGCTTTACGTTGATGAACCGATTGTCAATCTGCGCGTTTTTCTCAACCGAAATTTTGCCGTCGGCGCGACTTTGATTGCCTTAGTCGGGGTCGTGCTGTATGGTTCGACCGCGCTTTTGCCGCTTTTTCTGCAAACTCTGCTCGGTTATCCGGCACTTCAGAGCGGTCTGGCGGTCAGCCCGCGCGGTTTTGGTTCGGTTCTTTCGATGCTTATTGTCGGGCGGCTTGTCGGCAAAATTGACGGGCGTTATCTGATTGCGTTCGGCTTTGTGGTGCTTGCGTATTCGACGAATATGTTCACCGATTTGACGCTCGAAATCGCGCAGAGCAATATTATGATTCCGATGGTCATCAGCGGATTTGCGATGGGTTTTGTTTTCGTGCCGCTGACGACGATGACGATGGGAACGCTGACGAACGAGCAAATCAGCAACGCTTCGGGTATTTACAATCTGATGCGGAATACCGGCGGCAGTATCGGAATCGCCGCGATGACGGCGTTTTTGACACGCGGAGCGCAGGTTCACCAAAACGCGCTGTCCGGCAGTTTGAATCAATACAGTCCGGCGTTTCAGCAAGCGATTCAAAATATTCAAAATAATCTGGGCGTGGGCGCAACGGTCGAACAGGCTTACGGCGTTATCTACGAAACACTTCTCAAACAAGCAGCGGTTTTATCATACATAGATAATTTCCGACTGCTCGCGTTTCTCTGTGTGATTTGTATTCCCGCCGCGTTTTTATTCAAGAAAGTAAAAAATGCTAAAGCTCCGGTCGGAGCGCATTGATAAAGAAAGGAGCAAACCGAAACCTGCTTTTTATTTACGCGACAAACCCCGAATAGAAATTAAGTTTTTACGATAACTTCGATTTCGATTTCTACTCTCGAACGCGCCGGTCGGGTTTGTCCCGTGACGTTCAGCGCATTGTCGCCGCCGTCGAGCGTCCATTTGCCTAAATCAACCGCTTCTCCGGTAAAGGCGGAAAAATTTTTAATACTGTTTTTAGTGCTTTTATCGGCGGCGGTGATTTTGATTTCTCCGGTAATAGTCGTCTCCGGCGGCGCGAGCAGTCTGGCAGTCGCCGTGATATTGTAATTCCAAAATCCGGGCGGATTGATAATTTGCTCGGTCACAAAAGAGCCATCCGCGTTGGTTGTCACCTTAATTTTTTCTGTAATAGTCGGCATTTTTGTAATTGATTATTTCGCGCTTAAAACTCACGCGCCGGTTTTTTAATAATAAGTAATAATCCGTTCAACTAACGATGTCGTAATCAAATCGTCTCCCGTTTTCGACGGCATAAACCTTTCACTTTTAATCCAGTTGCCATTTGAATCATATTCGATTTTGGTAATTGCGGTAGATTTTTCAATACTTTTTGTTTGCGTCTCTGGGTCTAACACTTCGCCGAAGTATTCGGAATTTGTCTTGAACCGAATTGTCTTTATTGTTATATAAAATCCGTTCGATTATATTTCCCTGCGGATTGTATGTAACTTTGCAGGCGGGTTTGCGCGGCTCATTCGTATAAAAAAAAGCCCGAAATTCTTCAATCGATTTAACTTTCCCCTTTAATTCAGCTTGCTCTTTGTGAGTTTTTGTTTGAGCTAATGAAGTAAAAGCGCAAAAGGCAAAGACGGATAAAATAAAGATAAGGCTTTTCATAAAATTATTCCGCGTTCAAAATTTGTTTGACGGTTTCCTTTTTTAAGCCTTTGCCTTTGCGGTTATTGTAATCGTTCAGGGAAATTTGCGGGTCGCGCCAGGCATCAAGATGTCCGACTTGATGAACGCACTGAATCGTGCAGGTCGGGGCGCACCATTTTTCGGTGATGTATTCGCGTTCCATATCCTGCGTCGTGTATTCGTGCAAGGAGATGCCGGGCGTTCCGCGTTGCTGCGAACACCAGTTGACCATTCCGAATTCGTCAACATACAAATATCTCGCACCGGCGCGGCAACGCCATTCGTATTCGCCGCCTTCGACGAGTTTGTCCTGAAACCAATTCCAACGCGCGTAGCTTCTTGTGCCTTTTGCTTTGATTTCTTTATAAACTTCTTTTTCTCTTTCGGTCAAACCTTTATTTAAACCATCGCCGTCGTGAATCACGCCGACGGTCGAAGAAAATCCGAGTTCGATGGCGCGATTGGCGATAATTAACGCTTCGTCCGGGTTTGCCACGCCGCCGCCGACGACCGAATTGATGTTGACTTTGAATTTTGCATAATCGCGCAGATTGACAAGTTTCGCGTCCAAAACCTTTAAGCTCTTTTTGGAAACGTCGTCAGGGTTCACGTTATCAATCGAAATTTGCAGATAATCCAAACCTGCTTCATTTAATTTTTTAACTTTTTCGGGCTGAAAATAGTAGCCGTTGGAAATCAGTCCGGCAATCATTCCGTGATGACGGATGCGGGCGATGATGTCGTAAATCTGCGGGTGCATCATCGGTTCGCCGCCTGAAATCGTGATGACTGAAGAACCGAATTCCGCCAGTTTATCAATGCGTTTGAGCATTTCGAAAATTTCAACCGGCTCGCTCGTTTTGTCGTATTCGTTGCAGTAAGCGCACGAGAGATTGCATCGCCGCATCGGGACGATGTGAACCAAAACCGGATGCCTTGTCGAAGCAAACGCCTTAATTGTGTGTTTGACTCCGCGCGTAAAGCGGCTGAAACTGCTTGCCTTCGGCATTTGTAATTCGCTACTCCTTAAAAACTTACGAAACCGTCAAATTAAAAATTATAGTTTCTAAACGCCTGTTTTTCAAATTTATAACAAAAAGGCTCTACCGAAGGAGAGCCTTTCGCCTGAATATTATCGATTGATTTATTATTTTACAATCGTCACGCCTTTCAGATTAACTCTAAATTTTGAAGCGTCGAGATTGATATTTTTCTGCAAATTTGAAAGCAAAACGGTTGTCGAATCGTCATTCGGTTCAATAACTTTTCCCTGAATCGGCATTCCGTCTTTGTCCACCCAGATTTCCGCGTATTTGTAACTCGCAGAAGTTTTCGGAACGAGTTTTATATGCCACGTTTCAACGCCGCTGCTGACGGTTTCTATTCCCAAATAACTTAAGTCGTAATTGGCTTTAAGCTGTTCTTTCGACATACTCATAAACGACAGCGCGCTCGTCGCTTTCGCGTTTTTATTTTTATCGTCAACTTTTCCGACAATCGCTTGATTCAGACGCGGACGATACAGCACATATTTTTTATCAACAACCGAAAGCGTTTCCTGCACGGGTTTCATCCAGTCAATCCGAACAAGCGCGTCACGTCCTTTTGCCGGAAGATACATTATTGTCCCTGTTGTAACGTCGTGTTCGCCGAGCTGCGAATTAAATTTATCCATTGTGATGTTGGCTTCGAGCGAAGTTAAACTCTGGCGATGCGCTTCCATTCGTTTCAAAATGTCGCCTAAAATTCCCTGCGCTTTTGCGTCCGTCACGGCAAATGCGTTGAAAAATAAAACGAGCGCGAGTGCCGTTAAAGATAATCTCAAATAATTTCTCATAAATAATGACTCCAAAATAAAAGTCAGAACCATCTCGCGTTAGCGGGCGGGTAAATTGTTTAAGTGAATTCAGTTTAACAATTACCACGCCGCTTATGCTTAGTGTTCTGACATAACCTCTGACATCTTTTAATCAACGAATATCAATTTCGTAAATCGTTTCTCCGTTCGCGTCCGATTTCTTGTGCCAGTCGAGAATTTCGGCGTTTTCGTTGCCGCTTAATTCTTTGACCCGCTTTTCCAAAACCGTTTTATCAAGCGGAAAATCTTCGGCTTTGACGATTAAGCGCGATGTTTGGGTTGCAAGTTTTTCCCGATTGTCGAACCATGTTTTCGGCGTGAGAAAAATAAATATGAGAATGACAATGCATAAAATATCCCATTGCCACGATGCGCGTTCATATTTCCATTGGATGATGTCTTTCATTGAATTACGAATTACGAATTTGAGTATATCCTGATTTTTAATTCGTAATTTTAGACTTTCTCATTTTTGCCGCAAGCCCGCGCTTCGTTAATGGCGCGGAAGATAATCAAAAACACACTTACTTCGTGCGTGTTTCCGCATTTTGAGAATTTTTAATTTTCAACAATCTGCCCGTCGCGCATTCGCACGATCCGGCTGCAATGCGCGGCGGCTTCGGGGTTGTGCGTAATCATAATAATCGTCTGTTTAAATTTCCGGTTCAGTTCACGAAACATCTCCAGCACGATTTCCGAATTTTCCGTGTCGAGATTTCCCGTCGGTTCATCAGCCAGAATAATCGCCGGATTGTTGACGACGGCGCGCGCCAGAGCGACTCGCTGCTGTTCGCCGCCGGAAAGTTCGAGCGGTTTGTGATGCATTTTATTTTCCAGTTTCAAAAGACGCAAAACTTCGCGTCGTCTTTCGCTGCTTTTGCTGCCGTTGCCCGTGTGAATTCTTTCCGCCAATTTTAAATTTCCTTCCGCCGTCAGAGTTGGAAAAAGATTAAACCTTTGAAAAACAAAACCGATTTTGCGTCGCCGGATGTCGGTTCTCGCGGCATCGGAAACACGCGCCAAATCTTCGCCGTCAATCAAAATTTTTCCGCTCGTCGGGCTTAATAATCCGCCCAAAAGATGCAGCAAAGTGGATTTTCCGCAGCCCGACGGTCCCATAATCGCCACGAATTCGCCTTCTTCAACGCCCAAGGATATGCCGCGCAAAACCGGAACTTCCGTTTTGCCGAGCTTGTAATTTTTAACTAGATTTTCCGTCTTTAGAATCATTCGCTATTCGCCGCAGAAATTTTTTATTGAGTATTCGCGTTCGCATTTTGAAGCGCAGATTTTTGTTCTTGACTTGCCTGATTTTGTTTATCCAAATCAACTTCCGGCAGATTCCAACTGTTTTTTAAAACGAACACATCCTGATTATAAACTTTTCCGAGCGTCACGCTTTCCGGCGTTTGATAAGTCAAACTCATTTTATATTTTTCCTTCGGGCGCGTGACTTCGACACGCAGCGGCAAGTTTCGATAGTCGGGATTGTCGGACAGATTTCCTTCATTGCCATAGACAATATCGGATTCGATTTCGCCGTTCGCGTCAAAAATCTGCTGACGCGCCAGACGAATTCCGCCGACGCGGTCAAACCAGAAACGCCGCGTCACGTTTAAATCGCCGTCAGCATTTTTAGCCAGTTCGTCAAGCAAATAATAGCCGCGCAGAACGCGCGCCGTCGGAGATTTTTTCTTGGCGGTCGGGTCAACTTCGTCCTGCACGATTTCGCTTTGCAGATAAGTATGTTCCGCGTCGGTCGGGCGCACGAGCAGGGCTTCAGTAAAATGCTGCGGGCGCAAGTTGGCAAACGCGCTGACGTTTTGCTGAATCGCTTTGCCGCCCTCTAAATTCATCTGGCTGATGGATTCCTGCAATTTCGTATAATCAGCATTATTGCTGCCCAAAACGAATTTTTTATACTTTCCGCCCGCATCATCCTGCAAAATCGCCACGCGAAATTTATCGCCGTCCGAAGTCATCTGCGCGATGTCGGATTTAAGCAGCGGAATCTGGACTCTGAGAAAAATATCCGACGGACGCTGAACGACCAAATCGCCGTCCGCCGTGCGGTATTTTTCCGTAAGTCCGACATCGGCGTAAGCGTTATTTTCAAACTTCAAATCCATTTTAGCGTGGATTGAATTTACCTTTGCAAAACGATTGACCTCATTAATTAATTGTTCCTTGGAAGCCTTTTCCGTTTTCAGCAGTCGCGCCGTTTCATTTTTTGTCTTGATAATACCGCCGCAACCGCTTAGAAAAATTACGAAAATTAAAAATGCAAATAACTGCGGATATGATTTGGAATTAAACATCAGTCGAATGTGATGACGCTCAAAGAGCGTCTGTTGTCTTAAATATATATTTTGAAACCTTATAAATTACTGGCAACGCGCATTGATAAAACGTAAATTTTAACATTTTGGTTTCGTTCGCGCCAATAAACAAAGACGCGGAATGGAAAAGGCATTTGCTTTTCCATTCCGCGCCGCTTGCGAATTTTTGAAATTATTTATCTGGAAAAAACTCCCGAACCGCGTGTCAGATAATCCTGCATCGTAAAGGCGAACATAATCGCCAGCCAGAAAAATCCGGCAAGCGCGGTCAGCCAAATCAGCCGCGAACTCCATCGGACGTGCATAAAAATCAGCGCGACAAACGACATTTTGGTAAAAGCTATCAGCAACGCCAGCAACGTATTCGCGCCCGCAAAAATGAAATCGAGGTCTAAACGCGCAACCAGCGATGTCAGAATCGTGCCGACCACCAGAATGCCGAAAACCATCAAATAAATCGGCACCGAAACGATATGGTGTTCGTGCGCCATGTCGTGGTCTGCGTTGTCATTTATTTTATGTTCTGCCATTTTAAATTATTCTCCAAAATGTCTGCCGAGCAAATAAAGCAGCGGGAAAAGAAAAATCCAAACGATGTCAACGAAGTGCCAGTATAAACCCGCCATTTCGACCGGAGCGTAATATTCGGGCGTAAAAGTGTATTTCCAAGCCTTCCACAACAGCCAGGACATAATCCCAAGCCCGATAATCATATGCAGAGCGTGCAAGCCAGTCATCGCAAAATAAATCCAAAAAAAGATGCTGACCTTATCTTGAAATTTACTCTGGTCGATTTCGCCGTTTTCTATATAACCGTTTTTTTCGCTACTGGTTAGAAAACCTTCTTGCTGCGCTTTGACCGGAAGCGAAGTGTTTTTCCACTGGAAATTGCCGCGCGGGTTGACGTAAGTTTCCTCGCTCTGTCCGCCTTCGGAAGCACCGGCGGTTGCCGCGTGTTCCACGCCTTTTGTTTTCAAATTCCAGCCCGCCACCGGCACTAATCCGTCGTCATATTTCTCGACGTATTCGTAGGCTTTAATTCCCAGAAACGTCACGCCGAAAAGCATTGTTAAAATTATCAAACCGACTTGCAGATTTCTCTTTCCGAGCTGCGCGTAATGAACCGCCAGAGCCATTGTCAGGCTGCTGACGATAAGAACAAGCGTGTTCGCCATTCCGAGCCATTCATTTAAATGGTTGCTTCCGGCGGCAAACGCCATCGGATATTTGGAACGGAAAACCAGATAAACCGTGAACATCCCGCCGAAAAACATAATTTCCTGCACGAGAAACACCCACATTCCGATTGAATCGGATTCCTGTTGCTGTCCCATATCTTCAAACTGATGCTGAAGACCGGGCGGATGATAATGATGATGCTCAATTGTCTCTACGTTTGTCGCCATTTCTTTTAAATTGCGAATTACGAATTACGAATTACGAGTTACGGAATTTATTTGCTTTAATTCGTAATTCGTAATTTGAAATTCGTAATTGATTAGATTGTGATAACTTCCTTCGGTTCGCCTAAACCCAAACCGCTGTCTTCGCCGAAATCATATGCTTCCCAAGTAACAATCGGCGTATCTTTAAAATTCTCGGTCGGCGGCGGGCTTGGAATGCGCCATTCAAGTCCTGGCAAAAGCCACGGATTCGACGGGGCTTTTTCGCCGAAGAAAATCGAATAGGTCAGATAAACCGCCGACAAAACCAGCCCGACTCCGAGAATCGAAGCACCGGCGGATGAAAAGATATTCAGAACCTGAAATTCCGGCGGATACGAAGCGTAACGGCGCGGCATTCCCATATAACCCAAAATAAACTGCGGGAAAAACGTCAGATTAAAACCGACGAAAATCAGCATTGCCGCGATTTTGCTCCAGAATTCCGAATACAATTTGCCCGTCATCTTCGACCACCAGTAATGCAGTCCGCCTAAATAAGCGATAACCTGCCCGCCGACCATGACATAATGGAAATGTGCGACGACAAAATAGGTATCGGTCAAATGAACGTCCAAGCCTATCGCGCCCAGAAAAAGTCCGGTCAAACCGCCGATTAAAAACAACCCGATAAAAAATAAACCGTAGAGCATCGGCGTGTCATAAGAAATCTGACCTTTGTAGAGCGTCGCCGTCCAGTTGAAAACCTTGATTGCCGAAGGAATCGCTACGACCATTGATAGAAACGAAAAGACCAAACCGGCATAAATCGATTGACCGCTGACAAACAAATGATGTCCCCAGACGAGAAAACCGAAGACGGCAATCGCAATGCTCGAAAAGGCTACGAATTCATAACCGAAAATCCTTTTGCGCGAGAAATTGGCAATCAATTCCGAGACCACGCCCATTCCCGGCAAAACCATAATATAAACCGCCGGATGCGAGTAAAACCAAAACATATGCTGAAATAAAATCGGATCGCCGCCGATTGCCGGATCGAAAATTCCGATGTGTGCAATCCGCTCGACCGCCACCAGCAAAATTGTAATGGCGATGACCGGCGTTCCCAGAATCATTACCAGCGAAGTCGCGTATAGAGACCAGACGAACAGCGGCAGGCGAAACCAGGTCATTCCGGGCGCGCGCATCGTGTGAACCGTGACGATAAAATTCAGCCCCGTCAGAATTGACGAAAATCCGTTGATGAAAATTCCCAATCCGGCGGCGACGACATATTGATTTGAAAACGTCGTCGAATACGGCGCGTAAAAAGTCCAGCCCGTGTCAACGCCGCCGCTTATCAAAGCGAACAGCGTAAAACACGCGCCGATGACGTAAATATACCAGCTTAGCAAATTGATGCGCGGAAACGCCAAATCCTTCGCGCCAATCATAATCGGAATCAGAAAGTTTCCTAAAATCGCCGGAATTGACGGAACCAAAAAGAAGAAAACCATCAGGATGCCGTGATGCGTAAAAAATTTATTGTAAGTTCCGGTTTCAAGCAAATCGCTCTGCGGTGTCAGCAGTTCGAGACGAATTCCCGCCGCGTATATTCCGCCCATCGCAAAGAAGGCGGTGACGACCACCAAATACATTATCGCAATGCGTTTATGGTCTTTCGTCAACAGCCACGAGCGAGCCGTGTAGCCGTTGTTCAGATAATTTAATGTTGGTCTTTCCGCCGCCTGAATTCCGGCGTTGATTGCAGTCGCATTTTCCATAACTACTTACCACCTCGATTTTTTGCTCTGCTGTTGCTTCCGGTCGGTTCGGGATTGCTTTTCGGCGCGTTCGGATTACTCGCCAGCGGTGTCGCCGCCGTTGCCGGAGATGCCGAAGGTTTTGCGGCATTTGTATTTGCGCTTGAAGAAGTGCCGCTTGTCGTCGCCGTCGCATTCTGGCTCAAAGATTTAATATATGCGACCAGTGAATTAAGCTGTTCTTCAGTCACCTGACCTTTGAAAGTCGGCATAATCGGCTGATAGCCTTCGACCACCTGCGATGCCGGATTCAAAATCGAATTGCGGATATAATCTTCGTTGAAGACGACCGTGCTGCCGTCGGTTAGTTTAACGTCCTTGCCAAACTGACCTTCGAGATGCGCTCCGCGCTGCGACGCTCCGCCTTCGTGACACGAAGCGCAGCCGAGTTTCGCTTCAAACAAATCTTTTCCCATCTCGACCGGCGTTTGATTGGAAACATTGCCGGAGAGCCAGTTGTCGTAATCGCGCTGTTCCATGACATAAACCCAGCCGCCCATTCCCGAATGATTCAAGCCGCAGTATTCGGCGCAGAACAGATGATATTTGCCCGGCTTCGTCGCGTTAAACCAGAGATAGGAATAACGACCAGGCACGACATCCGCTTTGGTGCGAAAAGCCGGAACATAAACGTCGTGTATCACGTCTTCAGTCGTCATCGTTAGTTTGACGTTTTGCCCGACCGGAACGTGCAGTTCGTTGATTTCGCGCTGTCCGGTTTCGTGCTGAAATTTCCACATCCACTGTTTGCCGACGACGTAAATATTCATCCCTTCTTTCGGCGGGCGATACTGCTCGTAAAAAACGACCGCGCCGCCTAAGAAAATCGTCATCGAAATAATAAACGGAATGACCGTCCACGTCGTTTCGAGCGCAATCGAGCCGTGAATGTCCGCGCCAACCGCGAATTTTTCGCGCTCACGATATTTAACGATAAAAAACGCGATGCCCGCGAAAATCAAAACCGTAAAAAAAGCACTGATTAAAATTAAATAAAAATACAGAGAATCTACCTGCCACGCGAAAGTGGAAGCCTGTTCGGGAAATAATGGAACCCACGAAGTATCTTGCATAACCATTAAATTATTTTTTTAAGAGCCGTTTTTCAATTCAGTATTACTTTCTTCTTTTTATTGTTGCGCCAAAAAACCAGCATCATCGTAATCATTCCGAGAAGAAGGGCGACGGCGGCGATTCGTATCGCCCGCAGAATCGCAAATCCGTATGTTCCGGTCGCCGGGTCATAGTGGTAACAATACAACAAAAGCTGGTCAACCGGACTGCCGATTTTTTCCTGCGCCGAATCCATAATGCCGAATTTCAACTGGCGCGGCTCGTAATCGATGCCGTAAAAATAACGCGACATTTTGCCTTCGGGCGTGACTATCATTACGCCGCACGCGTGCGCGAACTGATTGGTTTTTTCGTCATAGACGTAATTATATCCGGCGGCTTTCGTCACCGCGTCAATCGAGTTTTGCGCGCCGGTCAAAAAATGCCAGCCGTCTTCCGTTCCGGCGCGTCCGTAACGGGTCAAATAACTTGCCTTTTTATTTTTCGCCAAATCCGGCTTATCGTTTTCCCGCGTGTCAAAACTGATGGCGACGACATCGAAATCTTTTCCCGCGTCGAGCGAAATTCCTTTCAAACTTCCGGTCAAACCGTTTAAAACTTCGTTGCAGAGCATCGGGCATTCGTAATAAACCAGAGCCAGAATGACGGGTCTGCCTTTGCCGAAATAATCGCCGAGTTTGACCGTATTTCCGTTCTCGTCCTTAAATTCCGCGTCCAACGGAAGCTGCGCGCCCAAGTTTTGTTTGATGCCGACCGTCTGCAAAACTTTCGGCAAACCGTTCGGCGCGGATTCCGCCGGGTCGTAGGCTTTCGGCGAATAAAGCGGCGAATTATAATGCTCTAATTTTTGTCCGAAAACATTAAACGCTAAAACTAAAATCCCGAAACTGACGAAAAGTTTCAGTTTCAAAACTGCTGAAATACCTGAACTTTTTTTCATAAAATCTCTCTGAAACGGGAACGATAATTGAAATAATTGAAATAACCGGATTTCTTTTCATTCCTCAAGTTTCATTTTTTATCCCTTTTGTTTATCTTCTCTTGTCCGATTCCAAGCGTCCCGAACTTGAATACGAATAAAACTCGCGCGATTCGTCAAACTCTTTTTGCCCGTTGGCGTTTGCCTTGACATTTTCCTGAAGAAGTTTTTGTTTCGCTTCTTCAATCGGCAAACTGATGACCGTTCCGGTTTTCTCGTCCTTTTGTCCGTCCGCCCAAATTTTTTCCCACTGCTTGTGCAATTCGTTGTATTCGGACTGCGACGCGCTCAGTTCGAGATTGACTCTGCCGTCCGGCGAATCAACCCCGAAACCCGGCGCAGCCTGAAGGCGAGGTTCGGGCGGCAGGCGGTCTTCCGGTTTCAAATTCTCCGTCATCGGATTCACGTTTTGCCTGTCTCTTTCTTTCGCCTGGTCTTCGACGACGTTTTGCAGCAGAGCCATCAAACTAAACGTTATAATAATCAAAATAACCAGACCGACGGCAAAATAAATTATACCGCGCAACCCGATGATATTCGTCTCATACGGTTTGTCGTAATCTACAAAAGATTTTTCGTGTTTCGTTGACATATTTTTTTTCAATTACGAATTACGAATTCAAAATTACGAATTGTCGAACATTCTTTTCATTCGTAATTTGGAATTCGTAATTGTCAATGTCCTTTGCCGTGATTAATCGCGTTTTCCAGAAACGGGTCGTTAATCGGAACGAGCGGTCTTTTTATCAGTTCGCCGAAAAACCACCACAGCCAGATTCCGCCGACCGCTACCGGCGCGACGAAATCCATCCAGCTAACATGAAAACTCATCGCGTGTTCACCCGCACCGAGCATCGGCGCGGGACCGATAAAATAATAAGTATCTACAACACGCATGACCAGAATAAAAATCGACAGAATCGCAATCCATTTCGTGTTGCGTTTTAAATCCCGCGAGAGCAGCAGCAGAAATGGAAACGCGAAATGAAATAAAATCAAAATCAAACCGATTGCGCCCCAAGCTCCGCTCATTCTCGCCAGATACCATTTGGTTTCTTCGGGTATGTTGCCCGACCAGATAATCAAAAATTGCGAAAAATTAAAATACGCCCAAATCATCACCATCGCCAGCATCAATTTGCCCAAATCGTGGAAAATCTTTTTGCCGACAATATGATCCATCGGCGCGCGATCGGACAGCCACGCTAGAATCAGAATCGTAAATGCCAGTGCCGACAACGCCCAGCCGATAACATACAAAAGCCCGAAAATAGTCGAGTAAAAATGCTGGTCGAGCGACATTATCCAGTCAATTCCGGCAAAGCTGACGACTAAAACCCAAATTACCAGCGAGGGACCGGAAAAGCGCGTCATTCTACTGAACCACTCGAATTCGCCCGTCTCATCCTGCCGCTTCGACCATTTATTGAGCAGAAAAGCCATTATTCCCCAAATGACAAAGTAGCAAATCGCCCGCAGTCCCCACGAAAATGGATTCAAATATCCGGCGCGGTATTTTAATTCTTCGGGAACTAAATTCGGATGCGCCCATTGATAAAAATATGACACTCCGAGCAGCAGCGGAATAAAAATAATGAAGGACATCAAAAGCGTTCTTGAACTGGCTTCGACAATGCGGCGAATGATTACGCCCCACGCGCCGCCAGTCAGATACTGCATCAGCAGCAGTCCGAGCGAACCGATGCTGATTCCGCCCCAGAATGAAAATCCCAAAAGCCAGGAGCGAAGCACCTGCTCGCGCTGGTCTGGAAAAATAACGGCAATCGCCAACAGCACAATTGTCAAAATGCCGCCGATGCCCAAGGCAATCGTGCGCCAGCCGCTTATTTCCGAAGGAATCACAGAATGTTTATTCACTCTATTTAACTCCTCCCTGCGATGTGTTTGCCGGCGGCGCGGCGGGTTTCGGAGTTGTCGTCGTTGCAGTATTTGTATTAGTTGCCGGTGTCGAAGAAGTCATCGGTTTCATTTGTCCGTTTGGATTCTGGCTGATTTGCAGAGTGCGGATATAAGCGACGATTGCCCAACGGTCGGCAACCGAAACTTGCGCCGCATAACTGTTCATTTTGCCGAAGCCGTTTGTCATCACGTCAAAAAAATGTCCGACCGGCGCGTTTCTCAATCTATCGTCGTTATATGTCGGCGGCTTGGAAAATCCGCGCCGGACGACCATCCCGTCGCCGTTGCCCGTCGGACCGTGACAAACAATGCAGTAAATTTTGAAACGCTGTTCGCCGCGGTCAATCAATTCTTTCGTCACCGGCATGGGAAATTCGTCAACCGCGTCGGGGAAAGTTGTGATAACCGTATTGCCGGAAGCGTCGGTCGTGGTTTGCGCGGCAACCGGCTGTGCATTTGGCGGCAAATCTTTTTTACCCTGATAAAAAGCCTTGTCTTCGCGCAGATAGCCGCGCGCCACCGTGCCTTCGGGCAAATCGCGCGAGGCGCGCCCGTCGCTAAACCAATCGCTTTGCTTATAGGCTTTGTAGCGCGGCTGGTCTTGCATATCGTAACGGCAGCCGATGAACAGTGAACAGATAACAATCATCAATGAACAGAAAATGACAATTCTTCTGATTTTTGATAACTGATAACTGATTACTGATAACTGATTACTCCTCGACATCAAAGACCTCCTGCGGATTCAAACTCTGCATAAAACTTTTCGCTGTCTCGTAATCGTATTTTGGGTCTTTGGCTTCAATTAACAGGAAAAATTTCTCTCTCGTCGCCAGCGCAAAACGCGGCACGTTAAAAACCGGATGATACGGCTGCGGCAACCCGTTTAGCAGAAGCATTCCGAAAACCGCCACGAACGCCGAGAACAAAATCGTCAGTTCAAACATCGGCGGAATAAAAGCCGTTAAGCTGAAAAACGGGCGACCGCCGACAATAATCGGATAATCCAAAACGTGGACGAAATAAACCAGGGCTAGAGCCGATAAAAGTCCCGTAATTCCGCCGCCGAAAATCAAAAACGGCAGTATCGAACGCCGAACGCCCAGAGCTTCGTCAATCTCATGCAGCGGAAACGGCGAAAAAGCGTCGGTTTTCGTATAACCCGCTTGGCGGACTTTCCGCGCCGCGTCAACCAATTCGGTCGGCGTGTCGAATTCCGCCATGATGCCGTAAATATGTTTTTCCATAACATTTACTAAAACTCGTTGTCCGCAACCGATTGAGCGTTGGCAATCAACTGCGACATGGGTGAGTTGCCCAAACGTTGATCGCGGACAACTCGAACCGGCTGCAAACAACCTCTTTAAAAAATCTAAGCCTTTCCCATTTCTTCTATATCAAGCACGTTTTCTTCAAAATCCTGACTATGCCCGTGAACATTCGCCTGCGGCAAAAGCGTCCTGACTTCAAAAATCGAAATCACCGGCAAGAATCTGACAAACAGGAAAATCAACGTCAAAAACATACCTATCGTGCCGATAAACATTGACCAGTCGAACATTGACGGCGAATACATCGCCCACGAAGACGGCAGAAAATCGCGCTGCAAACTCGTCACGATAATCACGAAACGTTCGAGCCACATTCCGATGCTGACAATTATCGAAATAATAAACAGCCAGAACGGATTTTCACGAAAACGCTTGAACCACAAAAGTTGAATCGCCAGCACGTTGCAGGAAATCAGCATCCAGTAAAACGCCCAATACGGACCCGTCCAGATGCGATTTTTAATCATAAACCACTCGTATTGGTCGCCGCTATACCAGCCGAAAAACGCTTCCATGACATAGCTGTAAGCGACAATCAATCCGGTTGCAAACATCACCTTGCCCATATAAATCAGATGAGTGTCGGTAATCAAATCCTTCATGTTATACCAGACGCGCAGCGGAATACATAAAAGCAAAACCATAGCGAATCCGGCATAAACCGCGCCGCCCACAAAATACGGCGGAAAAAACGTCGCGTGCCAGCCGGGAAGCTGTGAAACCGAGAAGTCGAAACTAACCGTCGAGTGAACCGAAAGCACCAGCGGCGTTGAAATTCCCGCCAAAATCAAATACGCAATCTCGTAACGATGCCAATGCCGCGCCGACCCGCGCCAGCCCCACGAAAGAAGCCCATAGGCAACCTTGAAATATTTATTTTTCGCGCGGTCGCGCAAAGTCGCTAAATCTGGAATCAATCCGACATACCAGAATAACGCCGAAACCGTCGCGTAGGTTGAGACCGCAAAAACGTCCCACATCAGAGGGCTTCTAAATTGGGGCCAGATCCCCATCGTATTCGGATATGGGAAAAGCCAATATGCGAGCCACGGGCGACCTGTGTGCAAAACCGGATAGAGACCCGCGCAGGCGACGGCGAAAAGCGTCATTGCTTCGGCAAAACGGTTGATTGACGTTCGCCATTTTTGATTTAAGAGTAAGAGAATCGCGGAAATCAGCGTTCCGGCGTGTCCAATACCAATCCACCAAACAAAGTTAATAATCGGAAATGCCCAGCCGACCGGCTGATTAGTTCCGAAAATACCAATGCCGGTCGTCACCAGATACACAATCGTGAACAGCAACACTTGCATAATCAGGAAGGCGATGGCTAATCCGACATACCAGCCGAACGGAGTTTTTCTTTTCAGCGCCCGGTCGCTGATTTTGTCCGTGACGCTCGCAAAATCATGTTCGCCTTCGACCATCGGCGGATAAACTTTTTGTCGAAACTCTTTTACGTCTTGCATAGATTTTAACCCGATTCAGATTATTGTTTCGGTTCAGTCGTCTCTCCCGTTCGCGCCTCATGCGATTCTTCCGTAGCGTTGGTTTCTTCAACTTTCGTCATCACGTAATCCGGCATTTCGCGGTTTTGATTTTTCAATCCTGCCAGATAAGTCGTGCGTGGCTGTGTGTTCAAATTGTTCAGCAAATTATAATTGCGATGGTCTTTTTTGATTTTCGACACCGCGCTGCCAGCATCGTTCAAGTCTCCGAAAGTAATCGCGTTGGTCGGACAAACCGCCTGACACGCCGTGACGATTTCGCCGTCGCGGATGTTGCGCTTGTCTTTTTCAGCCTCAATGCGTGCGGAAGCGATGCGCTGCACACAATAAGTGCATTTTTCCATCACGCCGCGACTTCTGACCGTTACTTCCGGGTTGCGCATCAATTTATACTGCGGCGTGTTCCAATCCTGATACAGCAAAAAATTAAATCTTCTGACTTTATACGGGCAGTTGTTTGAACAATAACGAGTTCCGACGCAGCGATTATAAGTCATATCATTTAAGCCTTCCGCGCTGTGCGCCGTCGCGTGAACCGGACAGACAACTTCGCACGGAGCTTGCTCGCATTGCTGGCAAAGCAACGGCTGAAAATGCAGACCGTCAGGATTATTTAACTCGTCGCCGGTATAATATGCGTCAATTCTCATCCATTGCATTTCGCGGTGACGCTCGACCTGTTCTTTGCCGACGACCGGAATATTATTCTCCGATTGACAGGCAATCACGCAGGCGTTGCAGCCGACGCACGAATTGAGGTCAACCGTCATTCCCCATTTGCTGCCGTTGTATTGAAAACCCGGATACATCGAAGCGTCGTATTCGTTAGGCTGATGTCCCATCGTCGGATTTTTCTCAAACGTTTCCAAATCCCAGGTTCGCAGAAGATCGCGCCCTTCCATATTGAAATGCGTCTGCGTCGAAGCGATAGTCCCTGTCGTATTGCGTTTCGGAATATCGCCCGTGCCGAAATACATCGCGTCCGAACGGCGAACGTCGTAGGCGTTGTAGCCTAAACCCGTGCCGACCCGTCCGGCTTTGGCG
>JBPCRW010000277.1:0-32982 GCA_050996405.1 Pyrinomonadaceae bacterium
CGTAATTTTCATAAAACGGCTCAAAAACGACGACTTCTTCGCCCGCGTCAACCGTCGCCATCATTCCCGCAATCATCCCTTCGGTCGAACCGCACGTCACAGTAATTTCTGTTTCGGGATCAACGTCCAATCCTAAAAACCATTTCGTTTTCGCCGAAATCGCGTCACGAAAACTTTTCACGCCCCACGTTATCGCGTATTGATTGTAGTCGTCGGCAATCGCCTGCATCGCTTTTTGCTTGATGTCTTCGGGCGCGGCGAAATCTGGAAAACCCTGTCCGAGATTGACCGCGCCGTATTTCAAAGCCTCGCGCGTCATTTCGCGGATAACCGATTCGGTAAAACTTCCGGCTTTTTTCGAGATTCGATTTTTGGCTGATTTTGTTCGCGTCATATTATTCACTCTCCAACCACAAAACATCATTGCGGTCTTTTGATCTGCCGGTTGATTTTTTATTAACGAGAAGATGCGCTTTTCCGATGACGGGAATTTTTAAGCCTTCGATTTCGATTATTTTGTGTTCTTTCCACGCATCTTCAAAATCAACGCCGTCAATTTGTGTAATTACATCAATGCGACTTGGAACTATCCCGATTTGAAAAACCATTCCGGGAGTCTGTAAATCTTCCGTTTTCAAATCAAAAAGCGGCGCGCCAAATTTTTGCAAAGCCTTCCAAACCTTTGCGGCGTTTTCTTCCGAGCAGCGAATCCACAAATCAATGTCGCCCGTTGCGCGAACAAATCCGTGAAAAGCCATCGCGTAACCGCCGACCACCATAAACTCAACTTTTTCGGCGGAAAACGCGGACAATACGTCTTTGAAGTTTTGGTTCAGCAACAGGTTCTCCTTTAAAAGCCCAAGCGTCGAGCGCGAGTTGCCACATCATCGCCCAACGCTCTTCCGGCGTAGTGTTTTGCAAATCAAAATCGTTGTCTCGGTCGGATAGTTTTGTAATTTTTATTTGACGATTTTTAGAAACCGGACTACTCATTTCAAAGTTATTTTAACACGATTTTGTTTCAATTTATTTAACCGATTCGGTTTTAAACTCTGCGACAACAGGCGTGTGGTCGCTGGGGCGTTCCCAAGTGCGCGGCTCTTTATCAATCCAACAGCCGACGCATTTTTCCGCCAAACTTTTCGATGTCCAGATGTGGTCAATCCGCAAACCCTGATTTTTCGGAAACGCGCCTTAGCGGTAGTTCCACCACGAGAACAGTTTCTCGTCGCCCTTGATTTGGCGGAAAACGTCTGTAAAACCCCACTGTTTGATGTGATGAATGGCGGCGCGTTCGGGCTTGGTAAAATGGAGTTTTCCTTCCCAAAACGAGGCACTCCAAACGTCTCGTTCGTCGGGCGCGACGTTGAAATCGCCGCATAGCAAAACGTCTGAATCAATAGGACAAGTAACATCGAAAAATTTTCTCAATCTTTGCAGCCAGTCGAGTTTAAAAGTAAATTTATCAGTCCAAAGTTCCGTGCCGTTTGGAATATAAGTGTTGACGATGCGAACATTTTTGATTGTCGCGGCAATCAATCTTTTCGGCGAATCTTCAACATCGTCTGGAAAATTATACTGAACGTTTTCAATCGGATAATGCGAGAGAATCGCCACGCCGTTATATGATTTTTGACCCATAAAAGCGGCGTTGTAACCGGCGTTTTGAAACGCTTCGAGCGGGAATTTCTCGTCCGCGCATTTGGTTTCCTGAAGGCATAAAACGTCCGTTTTCGTTTTTTCAAGCCACGCCAAAACCTGTTCGAGACGAATGGCGATTGAATTGACGTTCCAGGTGGCGATTTTCATAAAATCATCGAAGCAACCAACGCGGCGCGATACGGAATATCGGAAATTAAAATATGTTCGTAATTGGTGTGCGCGCCGTCGCCAGCGATTCCCAAACCGTCTAAAACCGGAACGCCGAGCGCGGCGACGAAATTTCCGTCCGACGCGCCGCCGACCTGCGTTTCGCCGAGTTCGTAATCCATTTCACCGGCGATTTTTTTCGCTTTTCCATAAAGCGCGAGCGTTTTTTCATTTCTCTCAAGCGGCGGACGATTTATTTTGCCTGTAATTTCAAGCGAAACTTTTTCGTCAAAAGGTTTTAGGTTTCTGATTTCGCTTTCGATTCTCGCGGCTTCGTTCATCGAAGTAAATCGCACGTCAACCGCGCATTCGGCAAATTCGGGAATGACGTTTGAAGCCGTCCCGCCATTCATCAAACAGACATTCGCGCTCGTTCCGTTCGCCGAATTATTCAGCGCGTGAATTTTTTCGATTTGCCGCGCGATTTCCAAAATGGCGGACGCGCCTTTTTCTGGTTCTAATCCGGCGTGTGCCGGAACGCCGCGCGCTTTTAATTGAAACATTCCCGTTCCTTTTCTGCCGGTTTTGACTTTGCCGTTTGCCGACGGTTCGCAGACCAAACAAAATTCGCTGTTTGCGGCTTCGCGCTCAACAATCGCGCGTCCCGTCGCGCTGCCGACTTCTTCATCGCACGACAGCAGAATCGTTATCGGTCTTTGCGGTGTTAAATTCTGCGCGTCAAAGGCTCGCAGAATTTCCAGCATCAAAACGCAGTTCGCTTTCATATCGAAAACGCCGCAGCCGTAAAATTTCCCGTTCTCGACGCGCGTCGGATTTTTCTCGAAACTTCCCAAAGGGTGAACCGTGTCCGTGTGTCCGAGAAGCAAAATCGGTTTTGCTTCGATATTTTCAAAAGCGCGGATTATCAAATGCTCGCCGACGTTTTCAACAAATACTTTTTCGATTGAATTGACGGCAGAAATTTTTCGCGCTTCATTTTCCAAAAAAGCGACTGCTTTCGCACTTCCTGTAACATCGAATGACGGCGATTCGATATTAATAATTACGCGAATCAAATCGAGAATTTTACCTTGACGATTTTCAAAAAAGTTGAGAAAAGATGTCATTTAAAAAGACCTTTTATTTCTTTAGAAACTTTCAGTTGGTTATTAACAGCCATTACGCCTTCAACATTTTTCGTTATTTTCTCAGCGATTATTTTTTTGCCGATTTCGGTAACCTCACCACGCAAAGTTACGACGTTATTTACAACGTCAACAGCAATGATCGAATCGTTCAGGCTATTAGTCATTGCCAATGCCGAACGGGTTTTTGCCCATAACCAAAGATCATCTTTGCCAGTTCCGACTTTGTTGTCAGATATTTCCAACTGTTTTGAGAACTTGTCTTTATTTTGAATAAAATTTTCTTTTGTCAATTGCGCTGACTGTTCGCCAAGAATTTGATTCAGCATCGCGCCTAAACGATAACCCGCGAGCGCAATTTGTTCCTGCGAAATTTGAAACGCCATTTTTTTATACGCGGGCGACGGCATCTCAAAACGTTTCAAACTCGCCGGATAAAGTTTAGTTGAAGCGATGCGGTAACTTTCCTGCTGCCATTCGTCAAATTTTCCCAAGTCGAGACGACTCGCAAATTTCGCTTCAGGATATTTTTTGACGATTTGATTGGCAATATTCGGTATGTAATCCGAATCGCACGAATCGCCGCGCGGAACGTTTCTGATAATTATCGAATCCCAAAACCAGTGCAGATTTTCGCTTTTGTCGCGCGGCGTGCCTTTCGGCGTGAGCAGAAAAAGATTGCCGCCCTGGTCGCCTTTCGGTTCAAGGTCTGTGACGCGCCCCGAAGCGTGCAGCGGCTGATGAATGTCGCCCGCGAGATGCATAATCCACGCCAGCGCAATCGCTTTATCTTCGGCGGAAGCGGAATTGTCGCGTATCATTTTGTCAAAAAAGAAAAGACGTTCGACGGCGTTTTCCTTCGCGTCTTCCAAACCCGTCACGATTTCGGGTTTGCCATTTACATCGCGCCAAAAAGTATCGAGATAATGCCACGTTCCGTGATGATATTTTTTGTAGCGAGTTTTAAAATCGCGGTCGCGCACAATGTCTGACCACGTCGCCGCAAGCATAAAATAATCCATTTCGCGGGCGGCAAGATTTCGCGCGTCCTGCATAAAATACGCGGCTAAATCCGAATCTTCCGGCGCGCCGCGCAAAATTTTTATTGCCTGCTCGCGCGCCTGCGGAGTCATTTTTTGCCACGCAATATACGCGACGGTTTTATGCCCGACATCATCCCACGCGAAAGCCGAAACCAGCGGCGTAAAGCAAACAATTAACAGAAAAAGAAATTTGATTTTTAGCATTTAGTTTGATTACCTCGATTTATCAATAAAGATTTTAACGGAAGTTTGCAAATTAAGGAAAAGACGACAGGCGGCGGAAAAGAAATTTAAATAAGATGCGGAAACACGCGCGTTAGCAAGTGTGTTTTTCGCTCTCGCTAACGGGCTTGTTTCTGCAACCACGCAGGGTTTTACGTCGTCTAAGTATTTGAAATACAATCGAATTTGAAAGCTATGTTGAAACTGAAAAACAAACTGCTGATATTATCTCTGGGAATTTTCTGCCTACCGTTTTTGACAGCGGCAATGACGACTGACGACGCGGAGATTTCTAAATTTGACACGCCGCGCGGAGCTTTGAAAAAACCGGTTATCGACAGCCGGATGACGGAAAAAGAAGCGTTTGACGGTTTAGACCCGAATTGCCCGCCGGAAATTCGCAGTCGCCAGCGCGTCGTGGCAGTCAAATATTATTCGACCGACGGTAAAATCCATCAAGGACAAATAATTGTCGATAAAGATTTAGTCAGCGACGTGAAAACTTTTTTCAAAGAAGCCTTGCGGGAAAAATTTCCGATTCATTCGGTGATTCCGGTTTCCGCGCCGCAGTTCCGCAAAAATAATCGATGGGACGACGATTTATCGATGGCGGCGGATAATTCTTCGGGCTTTAATTACCGTGAGAAAACCGGCGGCGGAAGTTTGTCGAATCACGCTTACGGGCGCGCGATTGACATCAACACTTTTGACAATCCATACGTCAAAGGAACTCTGATTTTACCGGCGGGCGCGAATTACAATCCGAACGGCTCAGGGGTTTTTACGACGGAAAATCCGCTCGTCGTGTTGATGAAAAAGTTAGGCTGGGATTGGGGCGGAGACTGGACGAATCTGAAAGATTACCAGCATTTTGAAAAGCCTCTGAAAAAAGAACAGGCGCATCAACAATAACTCTCAAAATGCAGAAACACGCACGAAGTAAGTGTGTTCTTGCGCCCTTACGTGCGTAGCGGGCTTCCGCAAAAGTGAGAAAATTTTTAAGAGTTGAATCTACTCAAAACCAGCGCGGAATTTTTCGAGCCGAAACCGATGCAGTTGCACAGCGCATTTTTTACTTCGACGTTTCGCGCGATGTTCGGCGTGTAATCCAAATCGCATTCTTCGTCGGGCGTATCGAGATTTATCGTCGGCGCGATAACATTTTCGTTCAGCGCGAGAAGCGTCGCGCCGATTCCCGCCGCGCCGCTCGCGCCCTGCGGATGACCGATTTGCGATTTCGTCCCGCTCATTGCGAGTTTATAAGCGTGCGCTCCGAAAGCATTTTTAATTGCTTTGGTTTCAATTCGGTCATTCAACTGCGTCGCAGTTCCGTGCAGGTTTATGTACTCACTTTCTTCCGGCGAAATTCCCGCGTCCCGCATCGCAATCTGCATCGCCCGCGCCGGTTCAATTCCGTTTTCTTCCAAACGGACGAGGTGATACGCATCGCACGTCGAGCCGTAACCGGCTATTTCGGCGTAAATTTTCGCGTTTCTTTCGAGAGCATTTTCCAGATTTTCCAGAACAAAAATCCACGCGCCTTCGCCCAAAACGATACCCGAACGATTTTTGTCAAACGGGCGTGAAGCGCGTTCCGGCGCGTCGTTCCACGCGGCCGGTAGAACAGTCATCAAAGTAAAACCTTCCAAAATTCCACGCGCGACGGGAGCGTCAACGCCGCCCGCAAACATTATATTTTGTCTGCCCAGAGCTATATGCTGCGCCGCGTAAAATATCGCGTCGGTCGAACTTGTGCAGCCGGTTGAAACGATGTGCGAAAGCCCGTGCAGATTAAACTTCATCGAAAGTTCCGATGAAAGCCCGCCGTGCGTCGAAGACGGAATCGTATAAACGCTCGCTTTATGGTCGCCGCCGGTGAACCAATATTTATATTGTCGCTCGGTAAATTCCAGCCCGCCGCCGCCCGTTCCCAAAACAACGCCGAAATTTCTTCTTTCGTCGAGCGATAAATTTTCCGTCTCGATTTTCGCGTCGCAAATTGCTTCACGCGCCGCCGCTAAAGCGAGCGGCACGACGCGCGGAACATGCTTTCTATCTTTCTGATTCAATTCCGCTTCCCAGTCGAAATCTTTGACCTGCGCGGCGATTTTTACTTTTGAATCGGAAACGTCGAAAGTTTCAATTCTCGATATGCCGCTCGTTCCGTTCTTTAGTGAAGACCAGAAATTTTCTTTTCCGATTCCAATCGGCGTAACGCAGCCAAAACCTGTAATGACGACGCGGCGAGGTTCAGTGAAATTTTTGAACATACTTCGATTATGGCACAAAGAAAATAATAGCCACAAAAAAGCACAAAAAACACAAATTAAAATCTTAAAATTTTTTGTGTCTTCTGTGTCTTTTTGTGGCTATTGTTTCTGTTATCTATTCGGTTTTCGTTCCGCAGTCGGCGCAGAATTTCGCGCCCGACGCGAGTTCCGCCTGGCAGTTCGGGCATTTCGCTCTTTCCTGTTTCGCGCCGCACTCGTTGCAAAACTTCGCGCCTTCACGAAGCTGCGCGCCGCATTTTACGCAAGCGACTGTCGCCGTTTCCATTTTCGCTCCGCAGTCAGCGCAGAATTTCGCGTTTGACGCATTCATTTTTCCGCAATTCGGACACGGAATCATTTGCGCCTGCGGCTGGACGGTTTGCTGATTGCCTTGCTGATTTTGCGCGCCGCCGAAGACATTTGCCATTTGATTGCCGACGGCGAAACCTGCGCCTAAGCCCGCGCCTAAACCTGCGCCGCCGCCTTAATTTTGCGCCGCGTCGCGCAGAACATCCGCCGCTTGAAAATTCATATATTGGTCGGCGTTTCCGAGTGCGCCCATTGACGAGCGTTTGTCAATTGCTTCTTCGACTTCGGGCGGCAAACTGATATTTTCGATGTAAAATTTCGTGACTTCTAAGCCGTAGGTTTTGAAATCTTCGTTGATTTTGGCTCTGATAGTTTCGCCCAATTCTTTATACTGCGCGGCTAAATCAAGCGCGGGAATTTTCATCTCGCCAATCGCGTCGGAAAATTCCGTGACGACCGAGCGTTTCAATTGAGTGTCAATATCTTCGGTTTGAAAACGCGCGTTTGTTCCGGCGACTTCTTTGATAAAAGTCTGCGGGTCGGCGACGCGCATCGAATAACCGCCGAAGGCGCGCAGGCGAACGATGCCGAAATCGTTGTCGCGCAGCATCACGGGGTTTGCCGTTCCCCATTTCATATCGGTAAACTGCTTGGTGTTGACAAAATAAACTTCAGATTTGAACGGCGAATCGAAACCGTATTTCCACGCGCCGAGTTTTGACAAAATCGGCGTGTTGCCGCCGTCAATCGTGTAGCGACCAGGACCGAAAGTGTCGGCAACTTGTCCTTCGTGAACGAAAACTGCCGCCTGCGATTCGCGCACGATTAATTGCGCTCCGTTTTTAATTTCCTGCCCTTCGACCGGAAAACGATACAGAATCGTGTCGCCCGTCGAGTCGAGCCATTCGATGACTTCGATAAACTGATGCAGTGCCGCGTCTTTGATTTTGTCGAACATACTCATTATGTTTTTCTCCTCTCGTTTCTTAACGAAAACTATCGCACAAAGTTCCGTGATTGAAAAGAAGGAATAGCCACAAAAAGACACAAAAAGAAAAACAAAATTAGCCGCGAATGACACGAATATCACGAATTATTTTAATTTTTATTCGTGTTTATTCGTGTCATTCGCGGCTAAATCTTTTGTGATTTTTTGTGGCTATTCTAAAAATCGCAAACAGCAAAATCATAAACGCGCCGCCCGCGCAGTCGAGCAAAACGTCGCGCGGCGAGCCGGTGCGCGACGGATTAAAACTTTGATTCGTTTCGTCAATCGAAGCGACTGTTAAAACTAAAAGAAAAGAAACGATAAACCAGTATTTTTGCAGAATCGGTTTGGCGGAATTGGCGAAAGCGCGCGAAGCCCAAAAAGCCAAAATTCCATACTCGATAAAATGCGCCGATTTGCGAATATAGGCGTGATAGATTTGCAGAGTTTCGTCCGAAGCGTTCGGAAAAATAAATTCCAAAAACGGGCGGATAAAACGCGAAGTCTGCGCCATCGAAGCACTGCCCGTCGAAGCGAAAAGAACAACGCCAGCCCATAACAACAAAGGCGCGTAACGACAACATCGCTCGCGCCGTTTGTTTTTCCGTGACAAAGTTTCGGACATTGTTGACAAACTTGGAAGAACCCTACGAAAAACTGCGAATTGGAAGTTCGTTATAATTCCAACTCGCAATTCGTAATTTTTAATTGGTTAAACTGCCGCCGCCGCACCGGAAACAACTTCGATAATTTCCTTCGTAATCGCCGCCTGCCGGATGCGATTCATATTCAAAGTCAACGAACCGATTAAATCTCCGGCGTTTTTCGACGCGGAATCCATCGCCGTCATTCTCGCGCCCTGCTCGGACGCGATTGATTCGAGAATGGCACGATAAATCTGCGTCTCGATCTGTTTCGGAAGAAGCCGACCGAAAATTTCCGCCGGCGATTGTTCGTAAATATATTCAGCCTGCGCTTTATCTTTTTCGTCTGCCGTTTCCAGATTACGCGGAACGGGAAGCAGTTGTTCGACGACAGGTTTTTGCGCCAGCACGGATTTAAACTCGCTGAAGACGATAAAAACTTTGTCAATTTTTTCGTCTTCGACAAATGTTTTGATAACTTTTTGGGCAATTTCCTGAACCTGCGCGTATTCGATGCGACCCGCGCCTGTTAAACCGACATATTCTTCGACAATTGTCACGCTGCGCCGACGGAAAAAATCGCGTCCCTTGCGCCCGACGGGAATCATTTCAAACTGTTTGCCGGAATTTTCCCGCATAAAATTTTGCGCCGTTTTCATCAAATTGGTATTGAAACCGCCGCACAAACCTTTGTCCGCGCTAACCATCACGACAAGATAATTTTCATTGCCGCGCTCGTCCAGAAGCGGGTGCGAGAAATCGCCGACGCGTCCGCTCAAATTCGACAAAACTTCGTTCATCTTCAGCGCGAATGGACGCGCCGCCGTCACGCGGTCTTGCGCGCGCTTGAGCTTTGCCGCCGCGACCATTTTCATCGCTTTGGTAATCTGCTGCGTGTTTTTGACGGACTTAATCCGCCGCCGCATATCTAAAAGACTTGGCATTTGTTTTATTTATGTTTTAAAAATTCTTCAACCGAAATTTTTATATCTTCGGCAATTTTTCGCAAAAGGAACGGCGAAATATCTCTGCCTTGATGAAATGGAACGGTCGTAAATCTGCCGTCTGTGTGACGAAACTGCTTATGCGAACCACGTTGCCGAACTTCCGTAAAGCCAAGATTTTCTAGGATTTTTACAACTTCTCGCGGCTTTAAGACCGGAATATTTCCCATTTCAATTTAGAGAAATTGTTTGAATGCCGAAAAACTCGGTTTCAAGCTGCGGTTCGCCGTCTTCTAAAAGCATTTCGATTACTTCCCGAAGATTTTCGTTTAATTCATCGAGCGTTTCGCCTTGCGAATGCGCTCCCGGAAAACCCGGAACGTATCCAACCAGCAAACCTGTTTGCGAACATTTTTCAATCACCGCCGTGAAGTTATGTGTTTTCATAAAATCTACGCATTCGCCGCGACAGCCGTTTTCGCTTCCGCCCAGCGCGTCGCTTTGAAATCTTCGACGGCTTCCTTCATCGTCGCTTTCAAATCGTTGTCAATCGCTTTTTTCTCGCGGATGGTGTTTAAAACTTCGGGGTGCGAGCTTTCGACGAATTTGAAAATCTCGTCTTCAAAACGTTTCAAATCTTCGACCGCCACATCGTCCGCCAAACCGTTGGTGACGGTCCAAATGATAAACACCTGATTTTCAACCGGCATCGGTTGATACTGCGGCTGTTTCAAAATTTCGGTCAGGCGTTTTCCGCGTTCCAATTGCGCTTGCGTCGCTTTGTCCAAATCCGAACCGAATTGCGCGAAGGCGGCGAGTTCGCGGTATTGCGCCAAGTCAATTCGCAGAGTTCCGGCGACCTGCTTCATAGCCTTAATCTGCGCCGCGCCGCCGACGCGCGAAACCGAGTTTCCGACGTTAATGGCGGGGCGCACGCCGGAGTTAAAAAGGTCGGATTCCAAAAAGATTTGCCCGTCGGTAATCGAAATGACGTTGGTCGGAATGTAAGCCGAAATGTCGCCCGCCTGCGTTTCGATAATCGGCAGGCTAGTTAAACTTCCCGCGCCGCGCGCGTCAGACATTTTCGCCGCGCGTTCCAAAAGCCGCGAGTGCAAATAAAAAACGTCGCCCGGATAGGCTTCGCGTCCCGGCGGTCTTCTCAAAAGCAAAGAGATTTCACGATACGCGGCGGCTTGCTTCGATAAATCGTCGTAAATTGTCAGCGCATGGCGACCGTTGTCGCGGAAATATTCGCCCATCGCAACGCCCGCATACGGTGCGAGATACTGCATCGCCGCAGGCTGCGACGCGCCCGCATCGACCACAATCGTATAATCCATCGCGCCGTAATCTTCCAATTTTCTGACAACCTGCGCGACGGTGGATTCCTTTTGACCGACGGCGACATAGATACAAATCATATCCTTGCCTTTCTGGTTGATAATCGTGTCAATGGCGACGGCGGTTTTTCCTGTTTGTCTATCGCCGATAATAAGTTCACGCTGCCCGCGACCGATTGGGACCATCGAGTCAATCGCTCTCAAACCCGTCTGAAGCGGTTCTTTAACCGGCTGGCGGTCAATAATTCCGGGCGCGATTCTCTCAATCGGATTGTAAGTGTCGGTGACGATTTCACCTTTGCCGTCAATCGGATTTCCGAGCGCGTCCACCACGCGACCAATCAGCGCGTCGCCGACCGGAACGCTCATAATGTGATTGGTGCGTTTCACTTCGTCGCCTTCTTTAATTTTTTGGAAATCTCCAAAAAGCACCGCGCCGACTTTATCTTCTTCGAGGTTTAAAGCTAACCCGCGAACGTCGTGCGGAAATTCCAAAAGTTCGCCCGCCATTACTTTGTCGAGTCCGTGAATTTCGGCGATGCCGTCGCCGACTTTAATCACCGTGCCGATTTCTGAAACGGTCATTCCCGAATCGAAATTTTCAATCTGTGCGCGAATAATATCGTTAATTTCGTTGGCTTTTATACTTTCCATAATCTCTTTATAATCTAACTTTCAATCTTAAAATGCGGATTTTCAATGATTCCGAAAACGTTTCCGAACGGGTCTTTAAATTGCGCCACAAAAATTCCTTCGCCGACATTCGTCGCTTCGGCAACCGTTTCCGCGCCGAGTTCACGCAATTTTTGGGAAGCGGTTTGAATGTCGTTCACGCCCCAATAGGCGATTGCGTTGTTGCCTTTGACGACATTTTCGCCGTTCGGGTCAAGCCCCAATTCAAAACCGTCGACATTGAAACCGACGTAAAACGGCTCGTCGAAATAAGGCGCGAAACCGAGAACCGACGAATACCAATCTTTGGCTTTCGCTAAATCTTCAACTTGATAAATAACCGTCCGCAAACCCTGAATCATATTTTAAGCGCGAATCATTTGTTCTTTTAAATTTTGCAGTTGCGTTTTGACAGAGCCGTCATAAACGGTCGAGCCGATGGTCGTTACAACGCCGCCGATAATTTCCTGTTTAATATCAAAATTCAGATTAACGCGCTTGCCCGTCATCTTTTCTAAATTCGTTTGCAGTTCGCGTTTTTCGTCGTCGCCGAGCGGACGCGCCGAAGTAATTTTCGCCGAAACGATGCCCGCGCGTTCTTCCAAAACCGTTTCAAAGCGATTGTTGATTTCTTTGAGTTCCGTAATGCGTCCGTTTCTCAAAAGAACACGCAAAAAATTGGCGGTCGTCGGCGCGGGTTTCGCGCGTTCGATTAAACTTTCTAAAACTTTTTCCTTTTGCGCTTGCTGAATCGAAGGATTGCGGAAAACTTCCGTCAGATTTTCATTTTCGCTTATCACCGATTCCCAAATTTTGAGTTCGGTTTTGATTTTGTCGGTTTCGTTTTGTTTGACGACGACATCGGCAAGCGCGGTCGCGTAACGGCGGGCGATAGTTTCAACACTCATTTATCGCAAACCTCCGATTGATTGAATGCCGGCTTTGACAAGGCGCGCGTCAGCTTCCGTGTTCATTTGCGATTTAATTTTTTCTTCGGCTAGGCGAATGCTTTCTTCTGCCGAAAAGCGGCGCAAACCGGTGCGCGCCTGCTGCGCCCCGCGCTCGATTTCGCTTTGTGAGCGGGCGCGAATTTTTTGAATATCCGTTTCGGTTTGCTCGCCGATGCGCGTTTTTTCGGCGGCAGCGTCCAGCGCGGCTTTTTCGCGGATGTTTTTGGCTTCCGCGTCCGTCCGAGCCAATTTCGCTTCCGCGTCGGTCAACTGCGCGAGCGCGGCTTGTTTTTCTGCTTCCGCTTTAATCAGTTCGGCACGAATAGTTTCGCGTTTTGCTTTGAAGGCTTCACTAAGCGGTTTTCGCACGAGATAAACGATGACGGCGACGAAAACCGCGAGGTTGAAAAATTTCCACGCTTCAAAACCCGGATAGTTAAAATATTTGTGCCAGAAAGTCGTAAATCCGCTTTCGGCGTGATTCGGTTCGGCAAACAGCAAAGTGATGTTAAAAATAAGAGCCAACATTAGATTTTATTAAATTGTTTTCAGGATATTGGAACTGATTTTGTCCGCCATATTCCGCGCTTCGGCTGATAAAGTCGCCCGCGCTTCGGCGGTTTGTTTTTGCAGAAATTCGGTTTCCCGCGCGAGTTTTTGAGCGGCTTCCGCTTCAACCGTTTCAATCTTAGATTCGCGTTCGGCGACAGCCCTCGCGCGTTCGGATTCGATTAAATTGTAGCCTTCCGCGCGCGCCTCGCGCATCACCGTGTTATACTGTGCCGTTTTTTCATTAACCTGCTCTAAAATTCCCTGCGCTTCGCTCGAAGCCCCGCCTTTGCTGCGTTCGCGTGAATCCAAAACGCGATTAACCGGACGAAAAAACGTGCGGTTCAGAATGAAAATCATCAACAGGATAAGCGCGATATGAATAAAGATTGTGCCATCCGGCACAAGCTGAACCAAGCCTCCTTCGGCAAATGCTAAAATAATCATAGCTGATTAAAATTCTTTAAAGTGGATTATTACAGCCGCGCAAAACGCCCGACTTTTAAAAGAGAAAGAATATCACGCCCGCGTTTTTACGGTCAAGGAAGGCTGATATTGAGCGATGAGGCAGAAGCCCGCGCGGGCTTCTGCCTTCCAGCATTAAGATTTTTTCTGCAAAAAGATTTGGCGGTCAACGCTTGCCGGATTTCCGAGAACGACGAAACGCAGATTGGTCATATATTTTTGCGCGACGCGCTGCACATCGGCGGGTGTGACCTGCCGGACGCGGTTTAGGAATTCAAATGAATTTCGCCAGCCGCCGCCGATTAATTCATAACGCGCCAGTTCGACGGCTTGCGCGGCATCGGTTTCTTGTCCGAGATAATAGTTTGTTAGAAAAAGTCCCGTAACGCCGGAGATTTCGCGCTCGTCAACCGGCTCGGTTTTCAGTTGGTTGATTTCGTTGAGCATCACGCTGACGGCTTGGTTGGCATCGACCGCGCTGACGGAAATATTTCCCGTATTTGAAGCGAACAAGCCTAAATTGGCATCCGGCGCATACGACAAATTTCGTTTGACGCGGACTTCTTGAAAAACGCGCCCGCCTAAAATCGAAGTGGCGACGCGCATCGCGGAGTAATCCGGGTCGTTGAAAGACGGCGATTGAAACACGCCGCTGACGTAATTGGTCGGCAAGGTTCGAGCCGTTACGTCGAGTGTCGGTTCGACAAAACTTAAAGTTGTAGTCGGCTGTTCCTTATAATCGCCGCGCGGCAGTTTTCCGAATGTGTCGGCAATTCGCCGCTGCAAGTCGCTCGCGTCCAAATCGCCGACAATCACCAGCAAAAGGTGCGAAGTCTGCATCACTTTTTCGTGATAGTTACGCAAATCGGCGGCGGTAAATCTTGAAACGGAATCAATCGTGCCTTCCGGGTCGTTTAAATACGGATGATTCGCGTAAATAACTTTATTCTGCAATTCCTGTAAATTACTTTCTGGATCGTCCGTGCTGTTTCGCAATTCGGTCAAAAGCTGCTGTCGGACGCGCTCGACATCAGCGGGCGCAAACGTCGGATGAAGCGCGACATCCGTAAAAGCATTCCACGAGCGATCAAAATTCTGCTTGGTCGCGCCTAAACTTAAAACGCTGTAATCGTAGGTTGCGCCCGCGTCAATCGAACTCGCCGTCGCCGCCAGTTCGCGCCGCAGAGTTTCGCGCGGATATTTCTGACTGCCTTCCGATGCGGCTTCGAGCATAAAATTTTCAATGCCATCGATTTTCGCGTCGAGGTTTTTCACGCCGCCGCGAATGAATAATCCGGCGACGACGGTCGGACTGTTCGGACGGCGTTTGACCAAAACCTTCAAACCGTTGACATCAAATTCCGTGACGAGCGCGGCTTGCGCGCTGAAATCCGTCTGCGATGTTTGTGCAAAACCAACCGTTAAAAATGACAGGCAAATTAAAACTGCCAAAAGCGGTTTTTTGATAAATGGTGAATGATAAATGTTAAATGATTTCATTATTTTCCAATCAAATCCTGTTCGGTTAATTTCGCCGTCGTCTGCGATTCGGGCGAGAGCAGAGCGATGCCGACGTGCGGTTTGCCTTGAATATATGTGTTGATGTAACGGGTCGTGTCGGCGCGTGTAATCGAACGCAGATTTCTGTAATAACCGCGATAATAATCAATGCCCGTCGAACTCCACCAAAACGCTAAAGTGTGCGTGTAATCGCTCAATTTTTCGCGGTCAAACAAATCCCTTGCTTCGAGAATTGTTTTCGCGTTCGCCAGTTCCGCGTCGCTGAAATAATCAGGTTTATCAAACTGCGCGATTTCCGCATAGACGGCTTCGAGCGCGGCTTTCGCTTTTTCCGGCGTAGTCACCAAAATCATCTGAATCGGTCCGACGTTGCGCTGCGTGTAATAACTGATACCGACTTGAGCCGCCAGACCGGAATCAACCAAGTCTCGCTGAAATTTAGAGTCGGGCTGCGTCAGAATATACGAAAAAACGTCTGCCGCGTAAGTCGATTTATCATCCTTGCCGACTGAAGGACCTTGCCAGCCGATTTCGACAATCACGTTATTGACGGGCTGCGTGACGATTTCGCCTTCGCTTTTTGGAAGCGGCGGATGTTCGACGAGCGGAAATTCTTTGAACGGGTCAACGGCGCGTCGCTGCCAGCTTCCGAAAATCTGTTCGGCAAGCGTGAAAACTTCTTCCGGTTTAACATCTCCCGTCACCACGAGCGCGGAATTGTTCGGCACATAATAGCGCGATTGAATCAGACGCATCATATCGGTCGTCGCGGCGCGCACGGATTCGCGCGTGCCGAGCGGATTTTTTCTGGTCGGATATTTGTAAAAAAGTTTGTCTTTCAAAGCGCGGTCGAGATAAAAAACCGGATTCGCTTCGTTGCGGTCAATTTCGCCGACGACCACTTCTTTTTCTTTAGCGAATTCGTCTTCGTCAAAAGTCGGATAACGCACCGCGTCGTTAATCCGGCGCATCGCCGTCGTCAAATAACGACTGGTCGTCGTGAAATAATACTCGACGACTTCTTCCTGCGTTCTACCGTTATAAACGCTCAACTGGTCGTAATCGTCCAAATAGCCGACGCTGCCGATTTGCGATTTTAACTTCGCCGTTTCCGAACAATTCGCTTGAGAATAATAATCGGCATTACCGATTTTTTGGGCAAGCTCGCATTTGTAAAGCGCGATGGCTTTGTCGGGCTTAAAAAACATATTTTCAAAAAGATGCGACAAACCGTTAAGTTCCGGCGGCTCTGTAAATGAACCGTTTCTGACCGCCAGTTCAACCGTCGCCAGCGGAACGCTCGCGTCGCGCAAAACGATAATCTCTAAGCCGTTCGGCAGAGTTTTGCTGACAAACGGAACTTCGATACCTTGCTGTTTGACGGCGGCTGCGGTCGTCGTCGCAGGTTTCACGGCTTGCGCGAAATTCGCGTTTGCGAAAATCGTCAGAGCCAAAAGCGGCATTAAAAGAAATTTTTTCATATAATCGAAATAATTAGTTGCGTGAATTTACGCAAAGTTTGCCGGAAAGGTTTTAATTTAACATAAGGAGAGAAAAATTTATGGAACGCGACAATTTGACGCACGGAGCGCGAACCGCGCTCAATCATGACGCTGGAATACGCGAGTGGTGCGAAAATTTTCTGAAAGGAAAAACTCGCGCCGCAAATGCGGAAATGAGCGAAGAAGAATTTGCCAAACACTGGAAATATCATCGCCCCGAAATTATGCACGAAGGCGCGGCGGAAGCGATGCAAGCCTTTAAAATGAGGAACAAATGACGACCGAAAAAGCACACGAAAGAGCCGTCGAATTATCAAAAGAATTTTATGACAAAAACGATGCCGTCGGCTGGTTTGACGCGCTTTACGCGGAAGCCGCAGGCGACACGGAAAAAATTCCCTGGGCGGATTTGGAAACGAATCCGAGTTTTAAAGCGTGGCTCGAAAAACACAAATTAAACGGCGCGAATAAAAAAGCGGTGGTCGTCGGCTGCGGCTTGGGCGACGACGCGGAAGAACTTGCGAATTACGGATTTGAAATAACTGCTTTTGACATTTCACCGCAAGCGATTGAATGGGCAAAACGTATTCATCCAGACCCGGCAGTTGATTATCGAGTCGCCGATTTATTCGCTTTGCCCGTTGAACTAAAAAACAAATTCGATTTCGTGTTGGAGGTTTATACGATTCAGGCTCTGCCTTTGAGTGCGCGCGAAAAAGCAATCAAGGCAATTACCGAATTGCTCGCGCCGAACGGCGAACTTTTAGTTATCGAACGCGGCTTGGACGAAGGCGAAACGGTCGAAAATCCGCCGTTTCCATTGTGGAAAAGCCATCTCGAAAATTTTATCAAAAACGGTTTGACCAAAATCGAGTTTGAAGATTTTTTCGACAATCAAGAACCGCCCGTGCGCCGTTTCAGGGTTTTGTATCAAAGGAAATAGGACGCGAATGAACACGGATTAAAACGGATTCGCGCGGAAAAATTTTGGAAAATAAATCCGCGAAAATCTACCGAATCCGCGTTTATCCGCATCCCGTTTCTTACTGCGTTTTCGTCGGCTGCACTGCGTCGAGCGACATATAAAAAATCGGTGCGTCGTGGTCGGAAAGGCGTTCGGGGCGCATCCGGTCGTTTTCGTAAATCAGCGGAAAATCGGCATCGAGCCGCGCGTAGCCAAATTTCAAAGCGCGTTCTCTCGCGCCCTTGTTTATCAAAATATGGTCAATCGCCTGCGCGTCGCCGTCGTAGCTGTATGAATAACGATTTTTCGCTTCGACGTAATCGACGAGGTCAATTAAACCCGTGTTGAAAATCGTGGTTGACGGCGCGAGAACATTCGGATTTGGGCTGCCTTTTAAAATTCCGATTAAATCGTTGTAGCCGTCATTAAACTGAAAAGCATTGAAATCGCCGCATAAAATCAGGCGTTCATTCGGGTTTGCGGCGGCGCGTTCCTGCACAAATCTTGCCAGCCATTCGGCTTCGAGACGGCGTTTTTGTCGCACGCGGTCGCCGTCTTTCGGGTCGTCAATCCCGCGATACGATTTTAAATGATTGACAATGACCGTAAAATCAAAAGGCGTTCCGGTTTTCGCGTCCGCAACTTCGGCGCGCAGCATCAAAGGCGGACGGTCGAAAAGAAATGCGTCTTCGCTCGCGCCTGCCGTATCTAACTTTTCATTTTTCGCAAGCTGTTTTACTTCGACGACTTTAACTTTTGAAGATTTCACCAGAAAACCGACATCAATTCCCCGAATGTCGTTGCCTTCTTCAAGGTAAGGAACATAATTCGGATTCGGCTGACCGGCGGCGACCGCATCCGAGTTAATTTTGTCGGCGACTTTTTTCAAAACCTTTAGATTTTCCATTTCGCAAACGCCCAAAACGTCGGGCATCGAAAGCACTTTGCGAATCGCCAGAGACGTTTTATTTAAACGTCTCTCGAACGCTTCCTTGCTCAAAACAGTTTCCTTTTTCACGTCGTCGGAATTGATTTCGTCGTCGAAAAAATTTTCCATATTGAAACTTCCGACCGTCACCTCGCGCTCTCCGGCGGGCGAAGCGGGAACGAAATTTTTATTGCCTTCGACCGTTGGCGGATTTCCAGCGTCAACAACCAGCGTGTAAGCCCGAAAAGCGTAATCAATCACGCCGGTCAGATTTTTGACGGTCGCGCCGGACGTTGCGTCAATCGGATTTGCGCCTTCCGCCGCGCCGCTGTCCACGCGCAACAGTTCGGGATTCATATCGAAAACCGGCGTGGCTTGCGGCAATTTGTCCATTAAATAAGTCAACCCGTCAACGCCCGCTTCACGGAACGGGCGCGGCGTTCCGGCTAAAACGCCCCAGAAAACGCCGTTGGATTTGGCTTCACCGGTTTTCTCGTTCGTGTAGCCGCCGGTCGGCGCGACGACGTTTAAAACATCGACTTTGACGCGCATTCCTTCAAATTTTTCCATCTGGTCAATTGTTCCTTTCGGGTCGAGTTCCGCTGTCGTCAAAACAATCGGCGCGGGCAGCGGATTATTTTTCGACAAATTTTTAATGCTTGGGCGCGTGAGTTCCGTCACCGAAAGCGCGACTCGTTCGGCGCGCGGGCGATATTCGGAAATTGTGCCGTCAACCTGCACCGAGTCGCCAATCGCAACCATCGGCGCGTCGTTCGTGAAAACGTAAATTCCTTCGCTCGTCTTTGGATTTTTATCAATTTCCGCGTCGGGCGTTTGGATAAAAAAACCTTTTTTGAGAATCGCCGTCACGATGCCGCGCGTCGAAACGTTTTTTCCGGCGAACGGCGAAATGTTGCCTTCGCCCTGAATCTGGTCAATCGGCGTAACGGTTTGCGCCGCGCTTTTGCCCGCCGAAAAAAACAAAATCGCGCCGCAAAAAAACGCGACGAGCGCAAAATTACCCGAACAGTTTTGAAGAGTTGTTTTCGTATTTTTAGATTTAAAAATTTTCACTTAAATTTCCCTTATTGAATTTAATATCCGTCGCCAAAAATAAAATCAGACGGCTTTTCTGATGCGGAAAAACTGTCTGAAAGTTTTCCGCCGAATTTTGATTCTAATTGTAATTAGGACTTTCTCAAAATGCGGAAACGCGCGCTTCGTCAAGTATGATTTTCGCCCTTACGAGCGTAGCGGGCTTCTGCAAAAGATAAAAAAAGTTGGCAATTTGGAAAAGTTTTCATTGCATCTATTTGAAAATTCGTTCAAAATTCGCAAGCACGGTCAAATTGTTTCAACAAAAATAAAAAACGGAAATTATAAAAATTATGAACTTTGCAGATTTGTTTCGGAAAAAATCCATCGCGCAGATTCAGGCGGATGCCGCCGCCGGAATGAGCGAACACACGCAGGAAGAAACGGGCGGCGAAGGCGGCGGTTTGCGGCGTTCGCTCAACACATTTGATTTGACGATGCTCGGCATCGCCGCGATTATCGGCGCGGGCATTTTCGCAATGGTCGGACAGGCTTCGTTTAACGGCGGACCCGCCGTGATTCTGCTGTTTATTTTCGCGGCAATCGCCTGCGGATTTTCCGCTTTGTGCTACGCCGAATTCGCTTCAAAAATTCCGATTGCTGGCTCGGCTTACACTTACGCTTATGCCAGTTTCGGGGAATTATTGGCGTGGATTATCGGCTGGGATTTGCTGGTCGAATACGCTATCGGCAATATCGCCGTCGCTATTTCGTGGAGCGGATATTTTGTCGGCTTGCTCAATTCGCTGAAAATTCCCGCGCTCGGATTTCCGAACGGCATCAACATTCCTTTATATTTTACGACGGATTACCGCACGGCAAGCAACGGTTTTGACGTGGTAAAAGATGCTTTGGGCAATGGTTCGACGCTCGAAAGTCTGCACTCGGTTTGCGCGAACGTGGACGCGGTAATCGGCTGCGACAAAATTGACGCTTATACGGCGTGGCTGACCGCGCCGCGTTTCGCAGGCTTGCCGATTATCGCCAATCTGCCCGCGCTCGGCATCGTTTTTATCATCACCTGTCTGGTTTATATCGGCATCCGCGAATCGAAAACCGCTTCCAACATTATGGTCGCCATCAAACTGGCGATTATTTTTCTGGTGATTATTCTCGGCGCGTTCTACGTCAAAATAGAAAACTGGCATCCGTTTATGCCGAAAGGCTTCGGCGGCGTGATGAGCGGCGTGGCGGCTGTGTTTTTCGCCTACATCGGTTTTGACGCGCTTTCGACAACCGCCGAAGAATGCAAAGACCCGTATAAAACTCTGCCGCGCGGAATGATTTATTCGCTGGCTATCTGCACGGTTTTGTATGTCGCAATCGCTCTGGTTTTGACCGGAATGGTGAATTACACACAGTTAAATGTTTCAGACCCGCTGGCTTTTGTCTTCGGCGACAAGGGCGTAAATATCCCTTGGGTTTCCGGCATTATCGCCGTCAGCGCGGTGATTGCGATTGCGACCGTTTTGCTGGTTTTCCAATTAGGGCAGCCGCGTCTGTGGATGGCGATGAGCCGCGACGGGCTTTTGCCGAAAATATTTTCTTCGATTCATCCGCGATTTCGCACGCCCTGGTTTTCGACGATTCTGACGGGTTTTATGGTAGCGATTCCAGCCCTGTTTATGAACCTGACGGAAGTGACGGATTTATCGGTTATCGGAACTCTGTTCGCCTTTACGATTGTCTGCGCCGGAGTTCTGGTTAAAGACAAGGAATTTGCCGGAACAAAACGCTACGTTCCGTATATCAATTCGCAATGGATCGCGCCGGTTCTGTGCATTCTTTTGATGGTCGCCATAATTTATTTTAACGGCGACGCGGTAGTCAAGTTCTTCACCGATTACGCGCCAGACAAAAGCGGTTCGATTTTATTCGCGGTTGTTGAAAAAATTCCGTATTTCGTTTTTATACTTTTCTCGTTAACAATGACGGCTTTGTGTTTCGCCAAACGGCTGTCGCTGATTCCGGTTTTGGGAATAATGTTCTGCACATATTTGATGACCGAACTCGGCTGGACAAACTGGTTTCGCTTCGCAATCTGGCTGATTATCGGTTTAGTAGTTTATTTCTTTTACAGTTACAGCCACAGCAAACTGCATAAAGGAACGGTCGGAATTGAAACGTAAGAGCAATTTTAGAACGCTGAATGATGAATGCGGAAATTAGGAAAAGTCCAAGAATGAAAATTAACAGTTTAAGGAGACTTTCTTAAATTCATCGTTCATCATTCCGCATTCATCATTCAGCGGTTCTTCCGAGCGGATTTCTGCCGTCGAAATTAAAAAATTGTAACCAAAACTTTTCGCCGCGCGTCTAAAGAGCAGCAAACAGATTTTGCATATTTCATAAGGAGTATTTTTAGATGAAACAGAAAGTATTTTTGATGGCGGCGTTGTGCGTGCTTTTCTCGGCGGCTGCCGCGTTCGCGCAAACGAAAACCGATTTTTCGGGCAACTGGACGCTCGACGTGAGCAAATCGAAACTGGACGAAAGACAGCGCATCGAATCCGGCACGATGAATGTCACGCAGACGGCTAACGACATAACTTTTAAAACCGATTTCAAACGCACTCCGCGCCCCGACAGCGGCGGCGGAAACGGACAAGGCGGCGGCAATGGTATGGGACGCGGCGGAATGATGGGCGGCGGTGCAAATCAGCCTGTCACCTACACGCTCGACGGCAAAGAAATGACTTCGCAAGCCGGCAGCACCGACAGACCCAGCACGGCGAAAATGCAGGCGAAATGGGATGGCGGCAAATTGAATTTAACTTCCGTCCGCACTTTTACAACTCCGAACGGCGACGTTTCGACAACTCTCAAGGAAACTTGGGAACTCGCCGACGGCGGCAAAACTTTGAAAGTTCACCGCGAAACCGAATCGCCGCGCGGCACGCAAACATCGGATTTTTATTACACCAGGTAACAACGATTTTAACGAGCAAGGGGAAATTTCATCATGTTCCTAAAAGGCAGGAGTTTTGGCTCTTGCCTTTTTTGTGTTTTAATTCATCGAAAATAAGTTGACGCGACGGGCGGGAAATTTTGTTTTGCGGCAGGACTTTCTCAAAAATGCGGAAACACGCACTTCGTTAATGGCGCGGATTCATAAAAACACACTTACTTCGTGCGTGTTTCCGCATTTTTGAGAAAGTTCAGTTTGGAAAACACTTGCAAGTTTTCTTCGCATAGTTAATCATAAAACCCGAAAACTTTTCCCCGTTTCTAATGAACAGACCAGAAATCAAATTCGTAGGTGTGGTTGTCAAGCCCGATGTTGGAGAGGCTTGGGCGACGGCGGCTGAAGTTTCCTCGTGGTTTAAAGCGCGCGGCATCAAAACTTTCACCGAAAAAGATAATCACGAATCGAAAATCGAAACGGTTTCGCGCGAAGTTTTTAAGGAAAACGCGGATTTAATTGTCGTGCTTGGCGGCGACGAAACGATGATTCCAACGGCGCGGCTGACGGGCAGCCGCGAAGTTCCGGTTCTCGGCATCAATTACGGCAGTCTCGGTTATTTGACCGATTTTCGCATCGAAGAAATGCGCGACGCTTTGACTGCGATTTTAGAAGGCAATTACGAAATTGACCGCCGCGTGATGCTCGATGTCGAACATTTGCGCGGCGAACAAATTCTCGAAACCGGACGAATTTTAAACGATGTCGTCATCAATCGCGCGGTGCTGGCGAAGATTATCGAAGTCGAAATTACGCTTAACGATTTGTATGTCAACAGTTTTCGCGCCGACGGGATGATTGTCGCCACGCCGACCGGCTCGACCGCGTATAGTCTTTCGGCGGGCGGTCCGATTGTTTATCCTTCGATGAACGCCGTCGTGCTAACTCCGGTTTGCCCCTTCACGCTGACGAATCGCCCGATTGTCATACCGGACGCGGCGGAAATTAAACTGAAATTAAAAAGCAAAAGCGAAGGCGTGATGCTGACTCTGGACGGGCAGGTCGGCTATCAAATGCAGCCGGAAGATTGCGTGCGGATTCGCAAAAGCGCGACCAGCTTTAATCTCGTCCAACCGCCGAACCGCAATTATTTCGACGTTCTACGCAATAAATTAAAATGGGGAAGGTAATTAGTGGTGAGTGGTGAATGATGAGTGGATAGTTAAAATCCTAAACTCACCATTCACCACTCACCATTCCACTAAATATGAAAATTTCGCTGACCGGAAAGATAATGATTGGTTTAGTGCTGGGAATTTTTCTCGGCTGGCTGATTGGGAAAATTGATTTGCAATCGGGCAATCACACGGTTTTTGGACTTGAAACCGCAACGATTCTGGCTTTTTTTCGCTCGCTTTCGACGCTCTTTTTGAACCTTATCAAATCAATCATCGCGCCGCTGATTTTTGCGACGCTCGTCATCGGAATCGCCGGAACGGGCGACATCAAACAGGTCGGGCGCATCGGCGTAAAATCGCTTATCTATTTTGAAATCGTCACGACGCTGGCATTATTTATCGGCTTGGCGGCGGTCAATATCGTGCAGCCCGGAAAAGGAGTTTCGCTGGCGGGCGCGGTCAAAGAGGAAAAAAATTATGACAAAGCGGATTGGGCTAATCGCGCTAAAACTTTAACCAGAGAATCTAACGACGCTTCGATACGAGCCGACGAATTACTGGCGCAGTCAACCGCAAATCCGGGCGCGGCAGCCGAAGCGAATCAGCAGGCGGCAATCGCCGCGCAAAAATCTTCCGCCGCTCTGGACGCGATGACCAGAGGTTTGACCGCGCCCGACCCGCCCGCCAAACCCAAAACCTTCGGCGATATTATCGCGCATCTTTCGCCGTCTTCGATTATTCAGGCAATGGCTGAAGGCGACGTTTTGCAAATCGTCATTTTCTCTGTAATTTTCGCGCTCGCCATCACCAGCATCGGCAAGGAAAAGAGCGAAGCGGTCGTCAAATGGTGCGAGTCGCTCGCCGATATTATGTTTCGCTTCACGGAATTTGTGATGAAGTTTGCGCCCGTCGGAGTCGGCGCGGCGATGGCTTATACAATCGCGCATAACGAAAACGGGCTTGGCGTTTTGTGGAATCTCGGCGCGTTGGTTTTGACGCTTTACGGTGCGCTGGTCGCTTTCGCGCTGCTCATTCTTTTACCGATTGCGCTGCTTTTCAAAGTTCCGGTCAAGGATTTTTTCAACGCCGTCAAAACTCCGGCGACGATTGCTTTTGCGACCACTTCATCGGAATCCGCCTTGCCGAAAGCGATGGAAAATATGGTTCATCTGGGTGTTCCGCGCCGCATCGTCGGATTTGTTTTGCCGACCGGATACAGTTTTAATCTGGACGGCACGACGCTTTATCTCGCGCTCGCTTCGATTTTTGTCGCACAAGCTGCCGGAATTCAGCTTTCGTGGACGCAGCAAATTTTTATGCTTCTGACTTTGATGCTCACGTCAAAAGGCGTGGCGGGAGTTCCGCGCGCGTCGCTCGTCATTTTGCTCGGAACGCTCGCTTCGTTTTCGTTGCCCGTCGAAGGCGTAATTTTAATTTTGGGCGTTGACGAATTGATGGATATGGGGCGGACGGCGATAAATGTTATCGGCAATTGTCTGGCGACCGTCGTGATTGCGAAATGGGAAGGCGCGTTCAGAAATCACGAATGGGAAAAAGAAGAAGTTGAATTGAGCGAAGTCACGGGACAGCCGCCGATTGTCGCAACTTAAGCGGAAAATCGTTTTTCGATTCAGTAAAATCGGTTAAAATTCTTTTGAGGTGAAATCAATGATAAATGTTCAGCCGCAGCCCGTTCGACTTCGATTCAGCGTTGACGAATACTACAAGATGATTGAACTCGGAATGCTCAAAGATTACGAAAAAGCCGAAATCATCGAGGGAGAATTGATAAAAAAAATGACGATTGGAGATAGGCACGCCGCAATCGTAAATTTATTAACGAAGTATTTTGTTAAGAATGTTTCCGATAATATCTTGGTCAGCGTTCAAAATCCGGTTCGCTTGTCTGATTTCAACGAGCCTGAACCGGATATTGTTTTAGCGGATTTGACGAAGTTTGACGGCAAACGCCATCCGCGCCCCGTAGAAGTTTTACTGCTCATTGAAGTTTCCGATTCGACCGTGAAATACGACCGCGATGTAAAACTTCCGCTTTACGCCGAAGCCGAAATCGCCGAAGTCTGGATTATAAATCTGCCGAGCGAAATAATCGAAATTCACACGAAACCGAAATTCGGGCTTTATCAATTGGTTAAAATTTTCGGGCGCGGCGAGCAGATTATAACCGAAACGCTGCCGGAAATTTCTTTAAATGTTGACGAAATTTTGAGTTGAAATTTTAAGCTAAAAACAAAGAGGATTTTCAAAAATGTTTCCGATTGGCGACGACGACAGCGACCGCACGATTACGCCGATAGTCAATTACGCGATTATCGCAATTAACATTTTAGTTTTCGTTTTTTTGCAGGGCTTGGGCGGCAACGACCATTTTACTTACGCTTTCTCGCTCGTGCCGCGAGAAATCACAACGGGCATTGATTTAATTTCGCCGCAAATTATTCACGACCAAATCAGCGGGCAAACGGCGCAGATACAAAACTACGCCGCGCCGCTCGGCGTGTATTTCAATATTTTGAGTTCGATGTTTATGCACGGAAATTTTATGCATATTTTCGGCAATATGCTTTTTCTATGGGTATTCGGCGACAACATCGAAAATCGGCTCGGACATCTGCGCTACGCCGCGTTTTATCTCGTCTGCGGGCTTGCCGCCGCGATTGGACAAATTATGCTCGCACCCGATTCGATAATTCCGATGCTCGGCGCGTCCGGCGCGATCAGCGGCGTTCTCGGCGGTTATCTTTTGCTTTACCCGAAACGCCGCGTGCGCGCGATTATCTTTAATTTTTTAACAGAAGTTCCCGCTTACGTCGCGCTCGGAATCTGGATTGCTTATCAAATTATCACGGGTTATCTGACTCCGGCGGGAACGGGCGGCGTAGCTTACGCGGCGCACTTCGGCGGATTTATTGCAGGTCTGATTCTGGTAAAAATTTTTGCAATCGGAACGAAAAATAACGCTGAATGATGAACGCTAAACGATGAATCAAGAAATTCAGCTTCAGCGTTTATCATTCAGCGTTCCTAAAACTCAATCCAATCGGTCGGCTCTTTCGGGCGTGAAATTGTAATTTGCGTTTCGGTTTTGAAAAAGTTTGGGCGCATTTGCAAAGCGGTTTCCGCCATCAACCTGGCGAGATGCGATTCGTTGGCGCGCTGTGAAAGATGGGCTAAAACGATGTGCCGCGCCGCGCCGTCGAAATCCTGCGTCAGCCATTCGGACAAATCTTCGTTGGAAAGATGTCCGGTTCGAGAAGCGATTCGCTGTTTCAAATCCCAACTATAAACCGCACAGGTTTTCAGCATATCGCGGCTGTGATTCGACTCGATGACGATACCGTCGCAGTTCATCAGTTTTTCTTTGACGAGCGTCGTGATGCAGCCAAAATCAAGCGCGATTGCAACTTTTACGCCGCCCGTTTGGGCAACGAAACCGAAATTATCCGCCGCGTCGTGCGGGACTGTGAACGGATGAAAATCTATTTCGCCGATGCGGAAATCTTTTCCCGAATCAATCTCGACGGTGCGATTTTTAATCACGTCGGCGCGTTTTTGCGCTTCGTTGTCGCTGCGTTTTGTGTCGCGCAGATAAGCGTTTCGCGTCGCGCCGGAAACGAAAACCGGACAATTCAAAGTTTTGAGCAAAACGCGCAAACCGCCCGCGTGGTCGCCGTGTTCGTGCGTAATCAAAACGGCGGAAAGATTTTCGACCGATTCGCCGACTTCCGCGACGCGGCGCAGAATTTCTTTCGCGCTCAAACCGGCATCAACCAGAATTTTTGTTTTTCCGGCGCAGATTAAAATGGCATTGCCCGTCGAACCGCTGCCGAGAACCGTGAATCGCATCGCTTTCAAAAAGCCAAGATTAACACGGAAGTTTCGCAAATCGTAAATTAAATCGAAAAGAATTTCTCAAACCTGTTTGGCGGCTTCAAAATTTTCAAGGTTTTAAGTTAGAATAAGTAAATATCTGCCAACGGATTTTTTATCGCGGACATCTTAAGCAAAGATTTCCGAACAACTTTCAGACAATTTTGGAGGGTTTCTAATGTTTCGTAAAAATTATTTAATGTTTCTGGCAACGGCGGCTTTATTTTTGTTAAGCAGCACAATTATTTTCGCTCAAGGTTTGCCAATTAAAGGAAAAATTCAAATTAAAAAAGCGGACGGCAGCGTTGCGCCGATGGAAGGCGCGACCATCGATATTTACCGGACTGACGCGGCGACGGGCAAATTGGCGGCGGTTAAAACGGACGCGCAGGGAATGTTTATTTCCGAAGGAGTTCCCGCCAGCCAGACTTTTGCAATAGTCATCAGCGCGCCGACTATCAAACCGGAACTTAGGATTAACGCAAAAGGCGGACAGACGGTAAGCATCGACGTTACTCCAGGAGACGGCGGAGTTCCGTCCGAAGAAGAAGTCCGCGACGCGGTCGCCGTCAGCGCGGTTGACCCGAATAGTGCCGAAGGAAAAAAAGCTCTGGCAGAGCGTGAAAAGAAACTTGCGGAATTTAATGCCAAAAATGAAAAAGCTCAAGCCTCTAACGCGGTTCTTAACCGCACTTTAAAAGAAGGAAACGATGCTTTTGCCGCTCAGAATTATGATGTAGCCATCGCTAAATTTGACGAAGGTTATAATGCCGCGCCGGATTATCTCGGAAGCGCGCCGGTAATGCTCGACAACAAAGGAAAGGCTCTGTGGCTGCGCGGTTACAGCAATTACAAAAAGGCGACGACCGATACCGCTAATAAAGCCTCTTTGATGGAATCGGCGAAAAAAGATTTTACCGATGCGATAGCCGCTTATCAGCAAACTTTAAGTCTTGTATCAAAAGCTCCGGCAACGGATACAAACGCGCAAAAGAATAAGGCAATAGCGCAGGCAGGCATTGTCGAATCGTATCGACTGATGGTTGGAACGCGCGCCGACCAAACAAAAACCAAAGAATTAGCGGCGGCGGCAAATGAATATGCCGCAGTTGAAACTGACGCGGCGGCAAGAGCAAAGACAATGGTTATGGTTGCCGACACGTTGCGCCTCGCGGGAAATTCGGCGGATGCCGTGCCGATTTATAGAAAGGTTCTGGAAACCGACCCGAACAATGCGAACGCGATGGGCGGATTGGGATTATCCTTGTTCGATGTTGGGGCTGGCAGTAATCCTCCCGATAAGGCGCAGATGCAGGAAGGATTAAATCTAATGGAAAAATTTGCTCAAACCTCGCCTCCCGCCACCGCCACGAAAGACGAATTACAAATGAGAGAAGATGTCAAAGGTGCAGTCGATTATCTAAAAAATACAGAAAAACTGACCCCGCAAAAAGTTACGACGACTAAGAAAAAATCTTAAGATTCTCGTAAACTTAAGATTCTCGTAAATTTGTTGAAAACGGCAACCTGAAATGATGGCTGCCGTTTTTCTTTTGCACACCGAAATAAGAGATAGATATTCCAGTAAAATTACTGGCTTTGAAATCCTTAAAAACAAACCTTGACATTTAGTGTTTAAACATTTATCATTTCTTTCAACGATGTTAATCATCGTTGCGGCAAACGCCTTCACGCAGTAGTAAAAACTGCAATCTGCAAATCAGAGTTTTCCTTTTAAGATTTTATTCGGAAGGAATCTTCAAATAAACATAATGTCAGTCAAACTCGGTGAAATCCTCGTTCGTGAAAATTTAATTACGCCGCAGCAACTGCGCGAAGCGTTGGAATACCAACGGACAAGCGGCGGACGGCTGGGGTCGAATCTCGTCAAACTCGGAATTATTTCCGACGACGTGATAACGACGGTTTTGTCGCGTCAATACGGCGTTCCGTCAATCAATCTCGAACTTTTTCAGATTGAAAAAACGACCATCGCGCTGATTGACCAGGAAGTCGCTCTCAAATACTCGGTTCTGCCGGTTTCCAAAGTCGGCGCGACCTTGACGCTGGCGATGGCTGACCCGACCAACGTTTTCGCAATGGACGATATTAAGTTTATGACCGGACTTAACATCGAGCCGGTGATTGCCTCTGAAACCTCGATTCAACAGGCGATTGCCAAATACTACGGCGCGTCAAAAGCCATCGAAGTTGTCGGCGCGGGAATGGATAGTTTTGAACGCATTAGCGCGAAACTGGGGAAAAACGGCAACGGCAACGGTTTAAAAACTTCAAAAAACGGAGTCGGCGCGGCAGGTCAGGAAAAACTTTCACAGGCAGACCTGGACGTTTCGCTCGAAAGATTTGAATACGATACAAATGATTCCAGTGAACTGGAAGTAGTCGAAGAAAATGACGAAATCGATTTAGCTCAGCTTGCCAAAGCGAGCGAAGACGCGCCCGTCGTTCGTCTGGTTAATGTTCTGCTGGTTGACAGCTTAAGGCGCGGCGCATCCGACATTCACATCGAACCTTACGAAAAAGATTTTCGCATTCGTTTCCGCATTGACGGCGTTTTGTATGACGTGATGCATCCGCCGATGAGAATGCGCGACGCTCTGCTTTCACGCCTGAAAATTATGGCGAAACTCGATATTTCCGAAAAACGCCTTCCGCAGGACGGACGCATCAAGATTAAAGTAAAAATTGATTCGCGTTCGCGTGAACTGGATTTTCGCGTTTCGTCTCTGCCGACTTTGTTCGGCGAAAAAATCGTGCTGCGTCTGCTTGATAAGGAAAAGCTGATGCTCGATATGACGAGGCTCGGTTTTGAACCGGAAGGGCTGGAAATTTTCAAGCGCAATATCTCAAAACCTTACGGAATGGTTCTGGTGACAGGTCCGACAGGTTCTGGTAAAACGAACACGCTTTATTCGGCTCTGCAATCTTTAAATACGCCGGAAACAAATATTATGACGGCGGAAGACCCTGTGGAATTTAATCTGCCCGGAATTAATCAAGTGCAGATGAAAGAGCAAATCGGTTTAAATTTTGCCGCCGCGCTCCGTTCATTTCTGCGCCAGGACCCGAACATCGTTCTGGTCGGTGAAATCCGCGATTTTGAAACGGCGGAAATCGCTATCAAGGCTTCACTAACCGGACATATGGTTTTATCGACGCTGCACACCAACGACGCGCCTTCGACAATTTCGCGGCTTGTCAATATGGGTATCGAGCCGTTTTTAGTCGCAACCAGCGTCAATATTATACAGGCGCAGCGGCTTATCCGCAGAGTTTGCAAAGACTGCAAACAGGTTCAGAATATCCCGCGCGAAGCTCTGATTGAAATTGGATTTGCCGAAGACGAAGTTGACGAAATAAAAATTTATAAAGGCAAAGGCTGCCAGACCTGCAACGGCACGGGTTATAAAGGCAGAATCGGTTTGTATGAAGTGATGGAAATTACGGACGAATTAAGAGAATTGATTATCATCGGGGCAAGCGCGATTGAACTGAGAAAAAAAGCAATCGAGCTTGGAATGATTACCCTGCGCGGGTCGGGACTCTGCAAAATTCGGGACGGTGTGACGACGATTGAAGAAGTCGTCAAGGAAACGGTGCTTTAGGAAAGGTTGGAGGAAATTATGTTGCGTGCAGTTTTATTAACTTTAGGTTTGATGTTGTCGCTCGGTGTCGCTATTCCGCTTTTGACGAACAGCACGGAAGCCAGCCGACCGAGACATCATCACAGACACAAAAAATTTAAAAAATATTCGAGAGCCTGGTGGCGAGCGTATCATCGGCGCGAGCGTCGTCATAAAGCCTTAGTCGCCCGCAAACGCGCGCTGCGTTTGCGACAGGAAATGCTGGCGAGACAATCGGGAAACGGCGATTCGACAATTGTTGATGCCGCCGACAAATCACGCAGGCAGTCAGCCGTCAAAGAAAATAACACTTTAGCGGTTTTACCGTCCGGCGAAAACGCGCCTTCGGGCTGGAGACGCGACCAGACAAGCGCGAACGAATTAAAATTTCGCGTCGATGACGACGGCGGAAACCAGCTTGGTTCAGCTTCGATTTCGGTCGTCGGACCGGCGACCGGCACGGATTCCGACGGCTTTCGCAATAAATCGGTCGGCGGCGTTTCGACTAATGCCTTGCGGCGGACGGTGATTGACCGGATGATGAAGGAAGACGGCTGGGTCGTCAACGATTATCAAAAGGATTTGAACGGCAAAAAAGTTTATGTCGTCGTCGCTCAATCAAAGGGCGCGAATAATCAAACACAATCGAGACTGTTTTATTTCACCGAAGTCGAAGGAAAAATTTACAGCGTGGCTTCAGCCGCGCCGAATGAATCTTCGGAACGTCTCGCGCAGGAATCCGAAAAAGTTATCAACTCGCTTCAGCGTTCAAACCGCTCGATGCAATCCGCCGAACTCCGCTAACTAATGATGAATGGTGAATGGTGAATGGATAATGAAAATCCAAAACTCACCATTCATCATTCACCACTAAAAAATAATGAGCTTTGACCAACAGCAAAATACTGAATCACAAGTTTCGCTTCCAGAACTGCTTCGTAAAATGATTGATATGAGCGGTTCGGATTTGCATATCACGACCGGCAGCGCGCCGCAGGTTCGCGTTCACGGGCATCTGCATCCGCTCGACGGTTATCGCCCGTTCACGCCCGCCGAAACCAAACAGCTTGCGTATTCGGTTTTGACCGACGCGCAGAAACATCGCTTTGAAGAAAATCTCGAACTTGACTTTTCATTCGGACTCAAAGGAATGTCGCGTTTTCGCGCCAATCTTTTTAAACAGCGCGGCGCGGTCGGCTGCGTTTTCCGCGCGATTCCTTACGAAATAAAATCGTTTGAAGCGTTAAATCTTCCGCCGGTCGTCAAAGAGCTGTGCGGTAAGCCGCGCGGTCTGGTTCTCGTCACCGGTCCGACCGGATCGGGAAAATCCACGACGCTCGCTTCGATGATTGATAAGATCAACGCCGAACGTCACGATCATATTTTGACGATTGAAGACCCGATTGAATTTCTGCACAACCACAAAAGCTGCATCGTCAACCAGCGCGAAGTCAACTCCGACACGCATAGTTTTTCCGACGCACTTCGCACCGCGCTGCGTCAAGACCCGGACGTGGTTCTCGTCGGCGAACTGCGCGATCTCGAAACCATCGAGATGGCTTTGCGCGTTGCTGAAACGGGGCATTTAACATTTGCCACGCTGCACACCAATTCCGCCGCTTCAACCATTAACCGCGTGATTGACGTTTTCCCCGCCGGACAGCAAGGACAAATTCGCACTCAGTTGTCGCTTGTTTTGGAGGGCGTTTTGTGTCAGGCACTGTTGCCGAAATCTTCCGGCGAAGGTCGCGCAATGGCACTGGAAATTCTCATTCCCAACGCCGCTATCCGCAACCTGATCCGTGAAGATAAAATCCACCAGACTTATTCGATGATGCAGACCGGACAGGAAAAATTCGGGATGCAGACTTTTAATCAGGCACTCGCCTCGCTTTATCACAAACGTCAGATCACTCTGGAAACAGCGTTAAAGCGTTCGTCGAATGTTGACGAACTCAAAGAATTAATCGAACGCGGCGCAGGTTTAAATAACGGACTGGGCGGCAG
>JBPCRW010000049.1:0-17767 GCA_050996405.1 Pyrinomonadaceae bacterium
AGGCTATCCCGATTATCTTATTTTCTATCAGATCAATGATAATCGGCTCGAAATAATCCGCGTCGTTCATGGCTCACGCGACATTAACGAGATGTTCGGCAACTAAAGTTTAATTTGAAATATAAACTTGAATAGGCGCATGGTTGACCGGGAGTTTTTCGCCGATAACTAAATATCTCGTTCTCCTATTTCTTTGTTTATTTCTCACAAGTTTTAATTGTAACAATGAGCAAAACAGTAACGAGTTGCGCTCTAATACTTATTGGAAGAAAGGGATAAAATGTGCTAAACACTTTTCAATATCATATTTGAACATTACCTCCGAGACGGCAAATAATGTCGCTCTCCGACTGAATGATTATCTTACCGATAGATCCGCTTCCATAATTGAGATTTCAGAATTAACGAATTAAAATCCTGTTTTAAAATCAATTTAGTTGACCTCAGCACCGGCGCATTCATTGACCATTCATTTTAAAAACAATTGAATAGTTGAATTTATCAAATAAATCAATAAATTACGCCGCGAAATAATCCATTCAATTCCATTTTATTATGCCGTCAAGCTAAGTTAGGATTACAAGGCTCGTTCGGAAGGCAGTTCTGCGGAGAACACGCAGGCTCTTCCGGCGTGCAGGGACAGCCCGGTTCGCACGGACCGGAAGGGTCGCAGCCCGAAGCAGGCTCGCATTGGTCTGGACTGCACGGGATATCAGGCTGGCAAGCCGTCGGCGAATCCGCAATCTCATCGCCTACAAATTTCGCCGGAAAAAGCTCGCTCATCTCGGCTCGAAAATCATTCAATCGTTTTGATTTTAAAATCGAATCCAACCCTTCGCGCGGGTCTCCCAAATCGAGAAATCGTGAAAATACGCAGGGAAAGGTTTTGGCATCAGCCGTCACGCAGAGCTTGCCTTGCCAGCAGCGTCCGCACAACTCTTTCATCGGATTGCTTTTGATGGCGACTTGAGCGTTTGCGCCGCGCCCGATTCCTCGCTCGCGGTCATATCCGATTTGTTTAACGCCGATATTATTGAGAAAAGATTTTGCTGCCCCGTAGTGTCCCCGATTATAGATAGTTTCTATGACTCCGGCGCGAATGAAAATTCCGGCTTCGACCGCTCGGCGGATTCCTTCGACGGTGCGCGTAAAACTTCCCGCGCGATTGGTGATGCGGTCGTGAACTTCTGCATCGTCGGAATAAAACGAAGTGGCGAGCGTCACTTTTTTGTTCGTAAAAAACTTGATTAACTCTGCCGATAAATTTGTTCCGTTGGTGAACACTTCCACTGTTTGATAACCGAAATCAGTAACCGCTCTATTTATCATTTCGGTCAGATTGGGGTGCAAAGTCGGTTCGCCGCCGATAAACTGCGCCTGGCGGCAACCAAGACTTGCGGCTTCGGACAAAATATTTATCCAATCCTTGAGCTGCATTTCGCCGTGCAGAGACGAGTGCGGACCGGAATCGGCATAGCAATGCCCGCAGTAAAGATTGCATTTAGAAGTGATCTCCAACCACAGAAAATCAATACCGGTCATTAGTTTCCTTTTTCGCTTTTCGATGTTAAGCGGCAAATCCGTTGTCATCACATTCATATTTCTGCTCCTTTTAGTTGATTTTACATATTCAATTTCTACCCTTGATTCGCATATTTTATTGTTTTGCGAGAATCTCGCTTACAATTCCGGTTAAGCTGTTTTGTTTATTACGAATCTTATTTCAAGAAATTCCGTTTAAAAACGAGCCGGATAAAGCAATCGCAAATGAAATCAAGCGAAAGCCGCCGCTCAAAAAAATAGATTTGAAATAAGATTTACGTTTTTGGCGAACTTAATCGGCAGCTATGTTAGCCCAACTTGCTTCCTAATGTAAATACTTTGAGAGAAGAAAATTTTCGACTTCGGGTAAGAAAATTTCGACTTCGGCTTTTGGATTGTTTCTCTCGAAAGTTCGTAGGTTAAATCGGCTGCCCTGATTGGAGGTTTCAACGCCATACCTGTTTCTATCGGCGGCATAGAAATCAGTTTCCAGAATGTTGTTGCTGGCATCTCTAATCCGCAGCATTCTGCCCGCCTGATCATATTCGTAAGTTTGCCAGTTGCCAGCTTGGTCTTGCCCTTTGGTCAAGTTTCCGGCGAGGTCATACAAATAACCTGAAGTGTTGATTCTGTTCGACGGCTGGTCATAACTGAGATTAGCTAAACCGTCCGCCGGAACTGCCGCGCTGTTTGCCGTGATTCCGCTTGGAGTGGCACTCAAACGATTGCCGTAGCGGTCAAAAGAGTAATTCTGCGTCCAATTCGCCGTGACTCCGCCGACACCTGTCGCGCCGCCGCCCTTTGCAGTTCTCAATCTGCCTAAAGTATCGAACTCATAAACACGGTCTTTGTTTCGGTCAAAATTGTTGACGATATATTTAGTTCATTAAGCTCCTTATCTTGAGCGGTTTTTCATTGTTTTGATTTTGCTCTGGAGAGAACAACTCTCTTGTCCCGATACGGAGACAGTTTTGTTGTATAAACGAGAGCCTCTTCTCTATCATTATAGCGAAAAAAGAAAGCACTCTTATACTTAAATTTTATATTACCGAAACGACTGTCTTTAGAATCTTTTGCCATTTCATCTTCTTCAGGGGTTTCAATTGTAGCGAGGCTTGTGTGAACCGTAATCCACAATTGAGTAGGAGACGGAAACCGTTTTTTTACTAAGTCGAAAACTTTTGTTAGATTGTTTTCATTAAACTGTTTTGGCTCCATGAGAATTTGAATCCTCCTTCTCTCGTTAAAAACGAAATTATAAACGATAACATATCTGACCGAAGCATAATAACTTGCTTCATCATGCATCCTTTTTGTTTTTTCAAATTCTTTCCTTTCTTCAGAAGTTTCTTGTCTTTTGGTTTCTATAGTAATCTCCGGTTTTTCAGACTTTTTCTTATTGTTTTTAATAGTTTGAGCAGATACTTGACAATAAAACGTTAGAGCCGCCAAAAATATTAAAAATACAATTGAAATTTTCTGCATAGTCAATTCTCCATACTTCCATACTATTTATAGTTCAGTTACTTGCAATTAGCATTAAAGAAAGCACTTAAAGCGTGTGAATAATTATTTCCATCAACTTTTGGATCTCCCGTTACTACTACGCTTGCCAAATTCAATCCGTTACTTCCATTTAAAGCATTATAGATCTGTTGGTCATTAGCAGTTAAAGCTGCGTGAGATACCTCATGAATCAGGTAACCCATTCTATCAACGAAATCATTTATACCATGTTGAGTATAAGTAGTAGATGTTATTGTTTTGATTCCGGTTTTAGGATCTGTTGTATAATTATATTCAGTATCAGCTCCGTCTATTTTATCATCACGGCTGGGATCTGGAACAAACGAATTATTATCAAAAGCATTAAGTAACTGCTGATTAGAAATACCTAATGTTTGCAAAGCAGTTGCACAGTTTCCCGAAATCTTATTTAGAAAAAGTGATAACATCAATCTGAGCATTTGCTTTGTAGTTAAAGTAATTGGTCCTCCATTTACCTTTTCTCTTACAACCGGACCCGACACATCAGGAGCAGCAATTAAATTAAATGCCGGATGCGGTCGTGTTTGTCCACCATTCCTAAGTTCTTGGGAATCGGCAGCAAACCTCAACCAATCATCTGATGAAAAGGGATCTTCCTTAACTGTGACATATTCCGTTTTAATCTTAATGTCAGGATTAGGTTCCGGTTTTAAAATATCTAATCCGCTTGGGTCAATATTATCAACCGGATTATTCTGCACGTAAGCATACAGATTCATTGACTGTGGATTGCCGATTGATGCTGAGTTCATCCCAATCGGGTCAACCTGCGTGAATCTCGATTGCGCCGATGAATACGAGCGATTAACGGCGTAATCAAGTCCAGACACCGCGCTTCTGTCATACGAGGTGAATCGTTGGTTTGTAGTTCCCGTTGTTTCCGCATCCAGAGATGTGCCAAAAGGCAAAGTCGCCTGCTCAAAAGATGTATTGGCAGCCGGATTCGTCACTAACTTCGTTCCCAACCTGTCGGGATGCTGAAAGGCAAGCGTTTCCGCGCCGTTGTTGTTTGTGAAAGTCGAAAGCAATCGTGAACCGGCGTAGATGTAGCTTTTTGAATAAGTCGGAGTATTTCCCGCTAACGGCTCGGTGTATTCTGCAATGACAGACGAGCCGCCCCAGGCGTAGTAAGTTCTCTGCGTTTGAGTTTCGTTGATTAAACGATTTCTGTCCGCTGCAAAGGTATTCGTTTCCAGAATGTTGTTTGCCGCATCACGAACTCTGAGCATTCTGCCCGCCTGGTCGTATTCGTAAGTCTGCCAGTTGCCTGCCGCATCCTGTCCTTTGGTCAAGTTTCCGGCAAGGTCATACAAATAGCCCGCAGTGTTAATGCGATTCGACGGCTGGTCGTATGACAAACTTTGAAGCCCGTCTGAAGGAACTGCCTGACTATTAGCAGTTACACCTGCTGGAGTAACATTCGTTCGATTGCCGTAGCGGTCAAAGGAATATCCTTGCGTCCAGTTCGCCGTTACTCCAGAAACTCCCGTCGCGCCACCACCCTTAGCAGTTCTCAAACGTCCTAAAGTGTCGAACTCGAAAACTCGGTCTTTATTGCGGTCAAGATTATTAACGATATGAGTAAGCTGACCCGTCTTGCCGTTCAAGTTTCCATTTGATAATCCGCGATTATATTCGTAACTTAAATCAAGCAGCGTTTGACTGGAGTTCTGCTTGATGACTTTCTGATTCGTCAATAACGCGGTTTGCGCGTCATACGAATACGTCTCGACATCGGCGTTATTCGTCGCCGCGCCCGTCGTTAGTGAAGTCACCTGCGACATCGGATTATAGACGATTTGATTCATCTGAATCTGCCCGTCAACCGTCAATTGTTTTAACCGGCTGGTTTCGTCATAACCCGGATTAACCACCTTTCTCGGATTGCCTGCCATTCCGTAAGCGGCAGGATACCGAACTTCGGTCAAACGATTCACCGTGTCATACAGATAACTCATCTGCATCGGATTGTTCGGTCTGCCGGTGAACGTCAAAGTGTAATCACTGATTCTGCCTTCGATGTCGTAAGCGTTCGTCTCGGTCGCCACATATGCCGTCACCACCGATTGGACTCTGGTCTTATCGCCCGTCGTCATATACGAAAGCGTGACCGGCTGCGCTCCGTGAATCGGATACGTCGCATCCGCTCCCGCGCTGTCGTAGGAAACTCCTTGCAATCTATTCAAAGGATCAGGCGAGCCTCCGCCCACGAGATAATTGTAATTGGCTTTCACGCCGCGAGCGTCAACTCTTTGAATCAAGTTGGAACGGTTGTCATATGTAAAAGCATCACTCCACTGCGCTCCCGATCCATTTGCTCCGACATACACTCCCGCGCTGTTAATCGTCGCCGTTTGTTCGGCGAGTTTTTGACGGGTCACTCTGCCTAAAGAATCATAGGCAAACCAACGGGCTTGCGTCCCTTGCGTCACGCCGACTAATTGGTCAAGCTGGTCGTGATGATAAAGCGTCTGAAGACTCCCCGCCTCAAACACCGAACCTGTTCCCGAAGGATTCGGCTCGACCACTTCCGCGAGTCTGCCGAAATCATCCGTCCGCGCCCACCGCTCTCTGCCCCAAGCGTCACGGCTTCTGACAAAGTTTCCCGGATAAGCCGAGGCGGAATCGGGTTTCTGCGTCTCGTTATAAAAAGTCTGCGAGAGGCTTCCGTCCGGCGCGGTGACCTGCGTGACTCTCGATAGCTGGTCGTAAGTATAAGTCGTCCACTGCGACGGCTGATTACTTGTGTCATACGGCATCGAAACCTGCGCCTTTCTGCCCATCACGTCATACTTGACGGCGGAGGCGTTCCAACCCGTTCCCGTCCACTGCTGCGACAGAGTGGTCTGCCCGCGCCCGTTGACGGTTGTCATCGATTTGGCGGCAATCGTATTGTCGGCATTCTGCGTCGTTTCGGTGACGCTTAAGTTGGCATCGTCGTAAGAAGTCGTCGTCTTACCGCCGGAGGGCAGCAGGGTTTGGACGGGGCGCAGGATTGGATCGTAATAATACGCGCTCTGCCGCCCGTTAAAATCGGTCGTATGAACCGGAACTCCCGTATTGAAATCGTAAATCGCGCTTTCCGTCATCCTATCGGGCGAGTTCGGGTCAGACGAGCCTTTCGTGTGCTGTTCGGGCTGCGAATACTGCGTGTTCGTAGTATAAACGAACGACATCTGCTGGCAGCAATTGGTCGTAATCGTTCTGGCATTTCCCGTAACATCATAAGTCGAATCATACGGAATCGCTCCCGCCAGATTCGCGGCATCGGCATAAACGGTCGTGTTCGTCACGTTGCCGCGATAGACGGTCGGCGGAGTATAGTAATCCGGGGCGGTTGTGTTGTAATCCTGGTCATAAGAAACGACACCGGGCGTATCCACGAGCGGTGATCCGTCATATGTATAATCGGTGCGCCTTAAGCGGATATTGCTCGCATCCTGCACTTCCTCGGTTTTGACCAGGCTGAAGATGTGCCGTCCCGGATTAAAGCCCGGACTCCAAATAGTGCCGCTATAAGTCCCGACATAACTCGAACTGTTTTCGTAAGTGCGAATTGTCTTTCGCAGCAGATTATTCGAGAAGCCGAATTCGCTGGCGACCGTCACCTGATTGTAGACCGTATCGTAGGCGAAGGTCTGTCTTGTTGTTTGATTAAGCTCGTCGGTCGAATCTGCTTCGGTGACGCGCGGCGCGGAGTAATGCCCTAACTCCCAGAGCGTATTCGATTTCGCTAAAGTCTGACTCGCCGGCGAGATGGTTTCGATCTGATAGAGCAGCCCGTCGTCCCAAACGCCCGGGTGATTATATGACGATTGTTTGATCGTATTCCCGTTCGGCAGCGTCACTGATGTCGTTCTCGGCGTGCCGTTATTGTTGACACTGTAAGCCGTCATCGCCGCAGGCGTGTCCATATTCGCCCACGTTTCGGTCATCTGGGTATATTGCGGGGCGGAAGTTAATGCCGCGCCCGCCGTCAGTGGATAATTGTAAAGCATCTGCCGCGTCATCGCGCCCGGCGTGAATGTTCCCTGATCCTGCGCCGTCTGCCCGGCAGTCCAGCTCATGCCGCGCTGCTCGATGACTTTATTGAGCATTCCGTAAGTCGAATAAGAATCCGCGTCGCCGAACCAGTAGCCGGTGTTTTTCGTCGGATAATAAATTGCGTCGATGACATACGGGTTGGAATCTCTGACGAGCGGAGTCAGACCGGAAAAGTTATAGCTTAATGGCTGGTGGCGATGATGGATTCTGATATAGGTCTGCGTCGAGTTCGGGTTCTGACCGATGCCGGTCGTGTTCTGAGCCGGACCGGTGACCGACAGCAGATAGTTATTCGGGTCGTAGTTAAACTGGATAACCCGTCCTTCAGTGTCGGTGATGGTTGAGATATTCGGACCTTGATTGTTGACATAAGCGATGTTTATATAGTTACCGTTGCGGTCTTTAATCTGCGTCGGATACGCCGCGCCGCCGTCCGCCGCTACCGCGTCGTAAGTAATAATCGTCCCGTTCGGCAAGTAGGCTTTGCCGCCCGTTATTCCGCTATTATCTCGGTACGAAACGTAATCGATGAAAGAACCGTCGGTCGTATGCCCGTAATAAGTCGAAGTGCCGGAATAATAACCCGCCTGAATCGTGCCGTCGTAGGAATGGCGCGTGCCGTCCGTATCTTCGAGCATCGCGCCGCCGGTCGAACTCATATCCATCATTTTTCCAATGCCTAACAGCGACCAGCCGGGACCGGGATTGCCCTTATCGATGTCGTAGGTCACCTCGCCGTTTTCCTGATGCCAGAGAAGCGAGTTGTAGTTTAAAGAGAGATTGACATCCAAGCCTCTGCCGCCCAATGAAACAATCGGCGCGGAAAAAGAAAAGTTTTCGCTGCCCGCCCCGCTCGTTCCGGTATTGGCGGGCATTCCGGGCTGCAAGCCGGCATCGTCCGCCGTATACCAGTTAAGCTTATTCCAGTTGGGAGTCGGGACGAGATTGAAAGTAAAGTTTTGCGGCGAGCCTGAGAGCGGAACACTGGTGTAGGTTGACCAATCATACGTGGTGACTGCCAGCGTATGCTGAACGTTATCGACATAATTATCGGAAATGGTATAGCTAAAATTGCAATTGCTGCCGTCCGGCGGACAGTTCGGATAGATTGTGGTCAGATAAGTCCCGTCAATATAGATGTCGGCCCAGGTGCTGGAACCGCCATTTATCCAGCCGGTAACAATGCGCGTATTAACATCAATTACGTTAAGTTGTCCACCGGCAGGCATCGGTGAAGTTTTCACTGCCGATTCTTCTGAATCCTCATCAACCCTCGGTCCGCCTTTTGAAACAAAGTCGTTTCCCGTGTTCAAGGCGATGGCGGTTGATTCGATGCCGGAAGCCGCGCCGCCCGGTTGAACGAGTTGTCCGACTCCTTTGGGCTGTGGCGGCGGCATTGATTCCGGTGGCGCGGCTTTGCGCTGTTTGTCATCCTGGTCCCATTTATCGAGGTCTTTGACCGTCTCTTTGGTCATCCGCGTCGAGTTATTGACGGGAGCGGGCAGCGGCTGCGCCATCAGCGTTGTCACCTCGCTGCGTAACGCCTTCGGCTTATTCGTTCCTTTCTTAATGACATCCTTACTGTTTTTATCTTTTTCGTCGAAATCTTTTGGTTGATTGATTTGATTGCCGAACGGAATTGAATTCTGGGAATCTTCCTTTGTATTTGCATTTGCAATTAACTTCAATCCTTCCGCGCGTTTAAGGGGGAGTTTGAGATTAATCGTCAGCTCTTTATTCAATCCTTCTTCCGCTTTGGTTAAGAATGCGCCAAGACGCGCCGTGACTTCAAACTGCTTGATGGGAGCGAGTTTTTTAAACGCCGACGTAAAAGCGTTTGAAAGTGACCAGAGGTTTCGCGGGCGAAAGGCATCCTGCTGCGGATGAAAATAAAGGTCGTGAACCACCGACATTAAATGTCGCGGCACTCCCCTGATTTCCCCGTCAAGAAACGCTTTGTAGATTAAGAGCCTGACTTGGCTTTCAGATAATTCCAGCTCGCGCATTCTTCCGACCTGCGCTTCTAATGGGTCAAACCCTCGATAGATTCTATCGACGGCAATTGAGATGGCATCGTAAAGTGCGAGATTGCGCGTGTGTTTATAAAACATCGGCGTAAAATCGCCTGAAAACGCCATATTGTCGCAGACGAAAACTCTCATTCCGGCAGTTAAAGCCAATCGCATTGATTTGTCATTCGAGTTGCGAAGCCCGATGGCAAAGCGGCAACCGGAAAACTCTGCACTCAAGTCCATCACGCCGAACATCTTCATTCCGTCAGGTGAGACGGCATACTCATCCCTGACTACTTTCAGATAACGAAACGATAACGCTTCGGTTAAAGCCTCAACCACCTTAAAGTGCGAAAGAGGCTGGTGCGTTCTCGTCGCTTCCGGCGTGGGGATATCCCGCAGCTCGTCACGAGAAATTTTCCGCGCGCCGCCATGGGCGATTAGTGTTGCATTTGGTTCTGTTACAGTATTCATAATTATTATCCATCCTTACAAGTTTTACTTTTGTTTTTGACTTTGTTTTTCCTTTGCTCTTTTTGAATTGCCATTCCTAAGTTTTTAGTTGGAATAGTTTTCCAAATGATTTATCGACAAGACTGAACCGAAAGATGCGGTTCAATTTCGTATTTGAAGAAACACGAATTGCAGTAACCGCCACCGGGGAACAGGCAGCAGTTTTTGCAAATCATCTTGCCGCACCCGTCGCACTCGATCCAGTTCCTGTCGGTTGTTTCCCGCATCACGACGATGTTCAATCCGCCGATTTCGGCGGATGAAACTTCAATCGCGCCTTCGAGCGCGCGTTCGCACTCAGGGCAAACTTCTTCCTGAAACATAAAACAGATTTCCTCCTTTGTTTAATTTTTGTTTGATTGTTTGCTTATTCGATTTTTAATGTGCCAATCTACAGCTTATTTGCAGATTCCCGCTCGAAAACTATTAACTGTAAAAGTTTCCAAACAGGAAAAGACAAATAAATGTTTCACCAAAGGAGTTATAAATTTATGCGGAATCAGAAGTGGAATCAGGATTGAGCGTAACGGCACTAAAGGGTTTCGAGATTTTCCCGTCAATCATCAGTTTCAAATAAATGTGATAGTTCGGCAGGTTCGTAAAATCCGTGATTGAAAACTCCGGCGCGAATTCCTGAGCTAAAACTTCGGCATCCATTGCGCCGATGCGAAAGACGATAATCGTGCCGGCATTGCCTAAAATAGCGTCCCTGACCTGCGGCTCGATTTGCGTCAGAAATTGATTCGCCAGCGTCATCGACAGTCCGTATTTCCTCAATTCCGAAAGCATTCCCGCTAAACTTTGGGTGGTAAAATTATGAAATTCATCGACGTAAAGATAAAACGGCTTTCGTATCTCCTCCGGCACATTGGCGCGGCTCAAGGCGGCTAAATCAAAGCGTGAAATCAGCAGCGAACCGAGAAGATTCGCCGTATCTTCGCCGAGACTCCCTTTTGCGAGATTAACCAGTAGGACTTTTCCTTCATCCATTATCCGCCTTAACTTCAAAGGCAATTCCGGCTCCGTTAGTATTTTCTTTAAGATTGGATTGGATAAAAACGCGCCGACTTTATTCTGAATCGGAGAGATAGCTTCCGCTCTTAGCCGTTCGGGATATTTTTCAAACTCTTTTGTCCAGAAATCCTTGACCTGCGAGTTTGTAAGATGTCCGACGACCATCAGCCGAAAGGCTTTATCTGAGAGCAACGTCAGAATATCGGCGAAGGTCGCGTCTGGATAATCAAGTAGAGCCAGCAGACAGTTTCTGAGAATATGTTCGAGACGCGGTCCCCACGAATCCTGCCAGAGATGCTTAAAGACTTGCAGAATACCGGATGCGGCCAGTGGTCGTTTATCGAAACTGACGTTGGCGAGCGGATTAAAGCCAAACGGCTGATGCGGGTCGGATGCGTCAAAATACAGCAAATCGGGCTGGCGCAAAGCAATCGCTTTTTTATACAGTTTTTTAACCAAATCCCCGTGCGGGTCGAGCAACGCAAAACCGTCACCTTTGCGTAAATCACTGGTCATCAATGTTTCTAAAAGAGTTGATTTGCCGGTTCCGGTTTTACCGATGAGGTAAAGATGAGCACGCCGGTCGGAGCGTTTGATACCGAAGGAAATTTGATTGTTGCGGAATGTCGTTTTGGCGAAGACTGTAATATCGGTTTGAGATTGGGATATTTGGGAATCAGTCATTAAAAGTAAATCTATTTAATTTATAGATTTACTTTATCGCCTATTTGAAAAACAAAATAGTGGGAAAATTTAGCTCGATGAGTCTAATAAAAGTTCCAAAGATGAAGCACCTTATCTACCAGAAGAAGTAATATCATTCTGTTAATTTCAGGAGTTGTTTGATCTATATTTCTTACATAATAAAGAGAAGATACGCAAAAATGGTTATTACTTTATAGAAAGCTGCTTCATCTCCACGTGCGTAGAGAAAATGGTCGGCGGAATGCCGGAAACAATCGCAATATCGGTTCATCTCCACGTGCGTAGAGAAAATCGCTCGATGGCTTTTAACCACCGCCGTCGAACGGTTCATCTCCACGTGCGTAGAGAAAATCCATTAAAGAAAACGGATGCGCGGCGGACGGGCGGTTCATCTCCACGTGCGTAGAGAAAATGTTTATGAGAGGCGGCACTAGACCAAATTGCTCGGTTCATCTCCACGTGCGTAGAGAAAATGGTCGGGTCGCCGTCCGCATCAAGAACAACGACGGTTCATCTCCACGTGCGTAGAGAAAATTGTCCGACAATTTCCGTCTGTCCGTCATCCGTCGGTTCATCTCCACGTGCGTAGAGAAAATTCGCGCCCATAAGCGAGCGGTTTAACGAACACCGGTTCATCTCCACGTGCGTAGAGAAAATCGTTTTCTTGATAACTTGTCATTTTTTACTCCCGGTTCATCTCCACGTGCGTAGAGAAAATGGATTCGTTCAAATCTTCCCGCGCCGCAATCTCGGTTCATCTCCACGTGCGTAGAGAAAATAATCAGTTTTCGCGCTTCAAATTGTTTGACGGCGGTTCATCTCCACGTGCGTAGAGAAAATGACCGCCGCAATCTCTGACGCGCGCGGGCGACCGGTTCATCTCCACGTGCGTAGAGAAAATCGCGGTCAAGTTATTTGAATTAACCGCCGCGCCGGTTCATCTCCACGTGCGTAGAGAAAATACAAGTCATCGGTGCGAAGCCGCCTAAGCTATCGGTTCATCTCCACGTGCGTAGAGAAAATTTCCATGCGCGCCGCATCTTCAGCGTCCGAAACGGTTCATCTCCACGTGCGTAGAGAAAATTCTTCGGGCGCAGGACATCGGTCAAACCCCGCCGGTTCATCTCCACGTGCGTAGAGAAAATTGGTCGAATTCTTTGACGAACGTTCCGAGAAACGGTTCATCTCCACGTGCGTAGAGAAAATATATGTCTGTATCAATTGAAACTGATTCAATCCGGTTCATCTCCACGTGCGTAGAGAAAATACACAAGGTCGAATTTGATTCGACCGGCTTAGCGGTTCATCTCCACGTGCGTAGAGAAAATTTTCCGCCGTCCGTGCGGATTGTTTTTGTTGCCGGTTCATCTCCACGTGCGTAGAGAAAATGCCTTTTATCGAAGGCGCAAGGCGGCGCAATGCGGTTCATCTCCACGTGCGTAGAGAAAATGTTCCAAAGCGTTCCCGAAACAAGCGGCAAAACGGTTCATCTCCACGTGCGTAGAGAAAATCTGAAAGTCATTCCGTCGAAAACGGCGAATGACGGTTCATCTCCACGTGCGTAGAGAAAATTGTTTGCTTTCGGCTGTTGTTTTGCCGAAACTCGGTTCATCTCCACGTGCGTAGAGAAAATAGCGCGAACACGACTATCTTTACCGCGTGAGACGGTTCATCTCCACGTGCGTAGAGAAAATCGCGTGCCGATTGAGGCTTATTGGTAAATGCTCGGTTCATCTCCACGTGCGTAGAGAAAATAATTTGAAACGATTGAATGCGAGTGCGGAAAACGGTTCATCTCCACGTGCGTAGAGAAAATGCCCGCGACCGCGCCGTTGAAGCATTGCGAGCCGGTTCATCTCCACGTGCGTAGAGAAAATAAATTTACCACTGAGGGAGGTCGGGCGGAAGGCGGTTCATCTCCACGTGCGTAGAGAAAATTTTCGTTTCCGCCTTGCGCTTTTTTTTGATTTCGGTTCATCTCCACGTGCGTAGAGAAAATCCCTGCAAATCCGTACTGTTAAACATCAAAACCGGTTCATCTCCACGTGTGTAGAGAAAATTCTTTCGTCTGCGTTGTTTGTGTGGCCAGACGCGGTTCATCTCCACGTGCGTAGAGAAAATTTTTTAAACTCTTGTAATTTAAAGTCGAGTTCCGGTTCATCTCCACGTGCGTAGAGAAAATTTCGCTTTTCCGTTTGTGCTTGCTCTGCAACTCGGTTCATCTCCACGTGCGTAGAGAAAATTGATTGACTTGCAGCAGAAAATTATCGCGCAGCGGTTCATCTCCACGTGCGTAGAGAAAATGCCGGTTTCGATGCCGGAAGCGTTTGCGCGGTCGGTTCATCTCCACGTGCGTAGAGAAAATAAAAACGATTGGTCGCGCTGCGCCGGACATCTCGGTTCATCTCCACGTGCGTAGAGAAAATCATTAGATATCGGCGCGGGAGCAAACGGGCGACGGTTCATCTCCACGTGCGTAGAGAAAATGGAAGATGCCAAAAAAGCTGGCGTGGCACAGCCGGTTCATCTCCACGTGCGTAGAGAAAATTTAAAGACCCCGTAACGCTCAACCGCCCGCAACGGTTCATCTCCACGTGCGTAGAGAAAATTTTCAACGACAAAGCCCGAAGACGCGGCGGAACGGTTCATCTCCACGTGCGTAGAGAAAATCTATTAAAAAATTAGAATTGGAATTGCCGAAACGGTTCATCTCCACGTGCGTAGAGAAAATTTTCTGCTCGTCCGATAAATCGGATTTGGAAACGGTTCATCTCCACGTGCGTAGAGAAAATAGGGCGCGGACATCGTTCAAATCCAGCACGGACGGTTCATCTCCACGTGCGTAGAGAAAATGTGGACATATTATTTATTCTCCTTTTTTACTGCGGTTCATCTCCACGTGCGTAGAGAAAATTATTTCTTGAAAGTGCGCGCCGAAACGCTCATCGGTTCATCTCCACGTGCGTAGAGAAAATCGGTAAATTGAAATAGAAAAAGGACGCTTATGCGGTTCATCTCCACGTGCGTAGAGAAAATCCGCCTGCCGACGAAGAAGATTCGGAAAACGACGGTTCATCTCCACGTGCGTAGAGAAAATGTTTCCCTGAACCATTTATAAATTTCGTAATCCGGTTCATCTCCACGTGCGTAGAGAAAATGACTAACCTTCCACCGCATTTGAAAAAGCCACCGGTTCATCTCCACGTGCGTAGAGAAAATAAAGTCATCGTCTTTTATAAATCTGGGGTTGCCGGTTCATCTCCACGTGCGTAGAGAAAATAACTTGTCGGCGGCGAACTTGTCGGCGATACTCGGTTCATCTCCACGTGCGTAGAGAAAATAACAAATTGCTTGCAAAGTTTTATCGCCTTATCGGTTCATCTCCACGTGCGTAGAGAAAATCGGCTTGCCGACGCGCCCACTCATCGCCAAAACGGTTCATCTCCACGTGCGTAGAGAAAATTTTCTGCTCGTCCGATAAATCGGATTCGGAAACGGTTCATCTCCACGTGCGTAGAGAAAATTTAGCGGTGAACGATTGCTTCTGCTCGTTCGCCGGTTCATCTCCACGTGCGTAGAGAAAATTGTCGGGTGTCACATTCGGGATGCCGAACGACCGGTTCATCTCCACGTGCGTAGAGAAAATATCTTTAGCTAATAATTCGGTCGAAGTTCCGCCGGTTCATCTCCACGTGCGTAGAGAAAATCTCTGTAATTGTCGTTTGTTCAATTTGCGACACGGTTCATCTCCACGTGCGTAGAGAAAATAATAGAGATTGACAGACAAAAACGCTACCAAACGGTTCATCTCCACGTGCGTAGAGAAAATTTTATGCGATTTGATACCGTATTCGGTATAAACGGTTCATCTCCACGTGCGTAGAGAAAATGGAAATCATTGGAAACGAGGCGCGTAAGCGTTCGGTTCATCTCCACGTGCGTAGAGAAAATTTGAATTCCTTTTCTTTGGCTGCCTGCCATTTCGGTTCATCTCCACGTGCGTAGAGAAAATTTTGTTTGAATCCTGCGACCAGATGACCAGACCGGTTCATCTCCACGTGCGTAGAGAAAATCGTTCTGCGTTTCAAACGAAAGTGCAACGCACCGGTTCATCTCCACGTGCGTAGAGAAAATTTTTGCCATCGCTTCCTTTTCGTCGGCGTTGGCGGTTCATCTCCACGTGCGTAGAGAAAATCAAAATTAAAAAGCCTCTCAAGAATTGACAGGCGGTTCATCTCCACGTGCGTAGAGAAAATTATTTTCCCTTCGTGCAACACCACGCCGCCACCGGTTCATCTCCACGTGCGTAGAGAAAATGCCGTTTCGAGCCATTGCAGCCCGTCGAGCGTCGGTTCATCTCCACGTGCGTAGAGAAAATTGCGTCCGAAAAGTTCTTTGAGTTCGGTTAGCCGGTTCATCTCCACGTGCGTAGAGAAAATGAGTTCTGCGAGTTCGGCTTTTGTCCGCTCGTCGGTTCATCTCCACGTGCGTAGAGAAAATTGGATTTTTCTTGCACCGCTGCACGTTCACGCCGGTTCATCTCCACGTGCGTAGAGAAAATCGCAGCAAATCGCTTTTTGGCTAGCGTTTCAGCGGTTCATCTCCACGTGCGTAGAGAAAATAAAATGAACCCGAATCTCAAAGGCGGATTAAACGGTTCATCTCCACGTGCGTAGAGAAAATTTCCTTATCAAACGTCAAATCGTCTTTGACGGCGGTTCATCTCCACGTGCGTAGAGAAAATCGCAGCAAATCGCTTTTTGGCTAGCGTTTCAGCGGTTCATCTCCACGTGCGTAGAGAAAATACTTGGAAAACATTGGGTTTCATTGGTTTATAACCGGTCTAAGTGTATTTTACTTTTGTTTATTTTCGGAAACGACTATTAATTGAAGCCCGTCAAAGTCCTTGACCTTTCGAGTCGTATCACCGAAGGTGCGAATTTTATAGCCTTGCTCGTTTGCCGCGTTGTGCAGAAGCGTCGCCGCGCCGCCTTTGAGTTTTTGGCAAATTGCTTCCCAGAGTTTTTCGCGCACCATTGCCGAGATGTTTCCGACAAACACGCCGGGACGCAGTTCCAGCATCCAGCGCGTAATTTCGCCGCGCAGTGAAACAGGAACTTTCTCCATTAAAAAGACGACCATTTGCTATTCCTCCTCGCCGCTCGAATCAGCCCAATTGACACCGCCGGCGACGGACGAATCGTCGCCGTTCCAAAGACCGCCGGGCGCGGCATCGTCAAAATCGAACTCGATTTCGGTGTCGTCCGTTTTGACATTTAATGCCGTTTCAAGGTCGGGAACGATTCTTTGCAGGAATTTCTCCTGGTGAAATTTGTCGCGCAAGTTATAGCGAGTACGGCTTTCCAAATCGAACTCAGATTCGGCAACAACTTGAAAGGCGAGCGGAATCGTCAAATCGGCTTTGTAAAGGTCGGCGATGTCATAAACGAACGAGAGCATTTTTCCGGTATGAATAAAACCAAGGGCGGTCGAATAACCGGCAGACACAATCGCCGCTTGACACACGCCGTAAAGACAACTGTTCGCCGCCGAAAGAGCGCGGTTAATCGGTGTTGAATCTTTCCAATCCGTTCGGTTGTAAGAGCGTCCCGTCCATTCGACACCGGTTGTCGCGCTCGCCTGCGAATATGCCGTGCGGACGCGAACGCCTTCCTTACCGCGAATCTGCTGTAAGGTCAATTCTTCCGACAATTCTTCGCCGAACCGCATTTCATACATTCTTCGCACGACGCGCAGCCGCAGTTCTGGAATCGAACTTAGATAGGCTTGACGCAAAAGATGTCGCGCCGCCCGCGTTTCACCCATTCCCTGCGCGTAGAATCGTACGCCGCCTTCGCCCGACCACATTACTAGGCAGCCGTTGTCTGCTAATGTTTTGACGGCAGCGTGCGTGATAGTCGTTCCGGGTCCGACGAGTAAGGTGGTCAGATTAGCGCACGGCACGGCGGTTTTGCCGTCTTTATCGTAAAACGCGATGGCTCTCGCTTCCTGCTCGATTTTGCAATGCTCGACATACAAATAACTAAAACTATCGCGGACTTTCGGCAATGTATTAAGGTCTTTTAATCGCATAAATTTATTTCTCCTTGACCGGCGCAATAGATAAAAGTCCGAATCCATAGGCTTTCCCTGAACCGATGCCGCTTATCAATGATTCCTTAAATTTTTCTGCGTCGGTCACTTGCAAAACGCCTTCAAAAACAACCGAACCGAACGTCATCGCTTCCTCGCCTATCTTGCGCCGACTTTTTATTTTGGATTGCGCGATTGCCGCGACGTTTTCCACGTCCGTTTTGATTTGCACCTTCGCCAGTCGAAAGCCTGCGTCAGCACCTTTACGCATTAGCCATTCGATTCGCTCTTCGTCC
>JBPCRW010000050.1:0-15651 GCA_050996405.1 Pyrinomonadaceae bacterium
TGAACGATAGCGTAAAGTGGATTCCTGCATATCGGGTGTTGTTCCCCAATGATATCGAAAGATGTAACTGAAAAGTTTCATAGGTCGCTAGAATCTCCATTCATAACCGTTTCGGTTTGATTGGAGAGTGTCAATTGATTCCTATCATTACATTTGAAATAATTTACGGGAGCGGGTCAAATCCATTCTTATTAAAGTTTTGGGAATGCGACAATTTCCGCAAGTAATTCTCAAGGCTCAAAAATCTTAACTGCCAAAAACATTTTCAGAAATGAATCCGCCAAAAATAATTAGGCGAATCTGGTGTTACAAATTTGACTTTTGTGTTATTTAGGTAATAAGTTTTTCGCATCGATTGTTTAATTTATGTTAGAGGCAATCAATCTGACCAAAAGATACGACGGGCAAGCCGCGCTCGACGCGCTTGATTTAAATATCGAGCCGGACGAAGTTTTCTGTCTGCTCGGAGCAAACGGCGCGGGCAAAACGACGACGATAAATCTTTTTCTAAATTTTATCGAACCGTCGGACGGACGCGCATCGGTTTCGAGTATGAATTTATCCGGCAGAATCAGCCCGGTCAGCGGCTTCGCGGAGTTCCGGTTGACGGAGGCGGCAGATTTATTACCGACATTTCTTTTTCATTCAGCGAGCCGACCGATTTCGTCAATCTCAACGCCAACGTCTTTCAGGCGAATCTGAATCAGGATTTCGCCAGAGACGGCAGATTTGAGATAACGGTTCGTTATCTGACCAACCGGCGCGCCGAAAGTTATCACGAGCCGCGCGGATTGCTCGCCGACGGAAGAACGGAGCGGCGTGAATTCCGCGACCAACTGCGTCGCAACAAAGATTTCAGTTTGACTTTGAACGCTTACAAACCGTTTCAGATTGGAAAACTCGGAACGAACACGGTCAATGTCGGCGCGGAGTATTCCGGCAGGATTTTTTCTTTCGCTTTGCGACCGCGCGCAGCGTAACGCAGGGCGGATCCGTTCCGAATATAGACATTTTCAATCCGGTCTACGGCATCGGCAATCCGCAGTTTTACAATTTGAATCCGTCGCTCGTCGTTCCCGACACGGCAATACCGAGCCGTCTCGGTTTTTACGCGCAAGACCAGATTATTCTTAATCGTTATTTCGTTTTCGTCGTCGGCGGCAGATACGAACATTTTAAGGACAGAGGATTTTCCGGCGGAGTTTTAAGCGCGGAAGATTCGGCTTTGACGGGGCGCGTCGGCGCGGTCGTCAAACCGCGCGAGAATATTTCGATTTACGCGAGTTTTTCCAACAGCTACGCGCGTCCCGGAATTTTGTCGCAAACGCCGAGCGCGGACGGTCCGCATCCGCCGGAGCGTGGCAGACAATTTGAAGCGGGCGCGAAAACCGAATTGCTCAATAAAAAGTTATTTATCACGGCATCAATTTTTCAAATCAACAAAAACGATGTTCTGCGTCCCGACCCGAATCTCGGTCCAAACGGAAATAATGCCAATGCGGTTTTGACCGTCGGCGCGATTCGCAATCGAGGTTTCGAGTTTGACATGAACGGCGCGTCGTGGCGCGAAATTCTATTCGGCAAAACGCTCGGCATCTGCGCGGTCGCTTTCGCGCTACTCGCTCCCGTAACCGCTTTAACTCTGCTGCTGTGGGTGATTTTAAGCGGCTGGCAAATCGGTGCCGATTCTCTGTTTCGCGTTTCCGGCTTGCTCGCGTCTTACACGATTTATTTTATCGTCTGCGCGTTCATCGCCGTTTTAGTTTCGGCGTTCCACAAAACTTCACGCGCCGCGCTGACAACGCTCGTCGTCGTCTGGATTTTGTTCTGTATCGTGATGCCGAAGGCGACGCAGACGCTTGGCTCGAAACTTTATCCGACTCCCTCGAAATCGCAGTTTGAAGCCGGTCTCGAAGAAGAAATCAGTCAGGAAGGCGACGGTCATAACCCGGACGATCCAAAATTCGTCAAGCTGCGCGAAGACACTCTGCGCGAATACAATGTCGCCCGCGTCGAAGATTTACCATTTAATTACGGCGGTTTGGTGATGGCGGAAGCTGAAAGAATTAGTTCAAAGGTTTTCCGAGAGCATTACGAAGATTTAATCGAAACTTTCCGCCGTCAGAATCGAGTGACGGAAATCGCCAGTTTCGTCAATCCTTACCTTGCGATTCGCAATCTTTCGATGTCGCTGTCCGGTTCGGATTTTGACGGCTACGCCGATTTTCAAACGCAGGCGGAAACCTATCGTTACAATCTGATTCAAAAAATGAACGAGCTGCACAAAAACGAAATCAAATACGAAAACGACCGCGCCCAGCGCGTCTCAAGCGCGGATTTTAAGAATTTGCCGCCGTTCGTCTTTGCGGCGGCGGCGCGCTTTTAGCGTCAAGAAAACTTTAAATGCAGAAACACGCACGAAGTAAGTGTGTGAATTAACAGCAAGACACACTTACTTCGTGCGTGTTTCTGCAAAAAATTTAAAAAATTTTCTCGCCGTCCGCGCGATGATTGCAGGAATAATCTGTATTTTGCTCGCCGGATTTTACGGAATGTTTTACGGCAAAAACGTCATTGACGGGCAGCGCAAAGTCATCAGCGAACTGCCGCAGATTCAAGCCGCGCACGTCAAACAAAACTTATCGGCGCATTCGGCGTTCGGACTCGGCGACGTGCTTTTTTATCTCGAACTGCAAACCGCGCATCTGCCTTCCGATTGGGCGGCGTTTTCTCTGGGTCAGCGCGACGTTAATTCTTACAGCGTCAAAGTCAGATTGCTGACGCTCGAAGGACAGCTTTACGACACCGAATTGAATAATCCGATGACCTTGCTGTTCGGCAATCTCGATGTCGCTTTCGTGATTATCTTTTTGTTTCCGCTTTTAATCATCGCATTTAATTACAATGTTTTATCGGCGGAGCAGGAATCGGGAACGTGGAATCTGATTCGCTCGCAGCCATTTTCAACCGTCAAAGTTTTGTTGTTAAAACTTTCCGTCCGATTCGCGGCGATTTTCTTGACGGCTTTTTTATTATTGCTGGCGGCGTGTCTTTATTTGCAAGTTGGTTTCGACCGGCGAATTTTCGCCGTCGCCAAAATAACTTTTGTTTCTCTTTTCTTTTGGTTCGGCGTTTCCGCGCTCGTCGTTTCATTCGGGCGTTCGTCAAATTTCAATGCGCTCGCGCTTTTGGGAATTTGGATTTTTCTGACAATTCTCGCGCCCGCCGTCGCCAACATTATTTTGAACACCGCTCTGCCCGTTCCCGAAGCGATGGAAACCACCGTCGAGCAGCGCGAAGGCTATCACGAAAAATGGGACGAGCCGAAAGCCGCGACGATGAACCGTTTTTACGAAAAGTATCCCGAATACGCGCAATTTCCGATTCCGCCCGACAAATTTTCGTGGGGCTGGTATTACGCGATGAACGAAATGGGCGACGAAGACTCGGCGGCGAGTTCGCAAAAATTGATTGAAAAACTTCGGACGCGCGAAATCTGGACGAATCGCATTGCAATGTTTCTGCCTTCAGTCAACGCGCAAATGCAGCTAAACCGGATTAGCGAAACCGACCTCGACAGCCACATCGCCTATCTCGAATGGGTCAGAAAATATCACGAACAAATCAGAAAATATTTCTACCCGTATATCTTCCGCGATAGCCTGATTGAAGCCGTCCACTGGCAGAATTTACCCGCAGAGTTGCCGGATTATCTATATTCACGCGAACCGGCGCAAAACTTTTTATCAAAAGAAATCATTTCATTGTTTCTGTTGACCTGTTTGATTTACGCGATAGTCCGGCGAAATTTAAGGGAGAATACGGATTTGCGGTAGAAATCTTTTGCGATTTATCGAATCGTTTGACGAGCCTCTCTCGAAATACTAAGTGCTGACGATTGCCGGTTTGTTTATCAAAAAATGGATGAACTTCGGCGAGCAAAACGCGCCCGATTCGCACGCCGAAATTTAATCGTTTGAGATTTAATAAAAAAGTTTGCAGTTTGCGGCAGCCGCCAAAACGGAAATTGGCAAATTACTTACAGATTTATAAAAAACTCACTCGCCACCGAAATATTCTCAAAAATACTTGACTGTTTTTTTTTTTCTGTGATAAATAAGAGGCGAAAGACAAGTTTTAGAAAATTGTTGATTGCTTATAAATCGTCTTTATTCTTCTCAAAATCGTAATTACAAAATTTTCTATACATCGACTAAAAGGAGAGATTATGAAAAATCGAAAAGTAATAATTCTGGGCGTTTCTTTAGTATTTGTAATTCTTCTATTCGCATTTATTATTCTCAAACCGCAGGCGCAAGATAAAAACCAACAGCAAGACCAAGATGAGGCAACCGTCGTGCAGAGAGGACAAGTAACTGTTAAAGAGCGCGAATATAGTAAAGAATATAGAAAGCTATATTCATACCGTAGCGGTTCAAAGCTGACATGGCTTAGTGAATTGGGTAATCGTAGAGGAAACAAGCAAGAGGTTGGTGTTTCTATTGGAGTTCCGATTATTCCAACAATTGGCGGCTCGACACCCGTCAATGCCTCAAACTTTTTAAAAGATTTGTCTTGCAAAGCAGATGTGGTGGTGATTGGTTTGGTCAATAACAAAGCAGCACACCTAACTGATGATGAAACATTTGTTTATACCGAATACGAATTTTCAGTTGAAGATATATTAAAAAACAATTCAGCAGCTCCTATTAAAATTAATAACAGTATTCAAATTACTCGACCCGGCGGGCTGATTAGGCTCGATAATCAAGTTATTAGAGTTGAAGATAAGTTATACGAACCGCTTCAAATGAAAAAGAGATATTTATTGTTTCTTAAGTTTGTGCCTTCGGTGAACGGTTACATAGTTTCTGATGCTAAAGGCGATTTTTTGTTAGAAAACAATTCTTTCAAAAAACTCTCAAAAATCGCATTACCCGGAGGACTGGATATTGATAACGATTCTCGCATGTTATTTAGTAATATCCGCGCTTCTATATTAACTGGTTGCGAACACAATTAGCGGGAAGTAATTAAAATTATGGACATTAAAAAAATTTACCGTTATATAAGTATTATTGTGTATATCGTATTTTTTTTGTCTGTTTTTGTTTCTGTTGCCCGTTCACAACCTTGTCGTATTCCAGATTCAGTTTCATACCGACACTTTCCTCAAGGGGATCCAACAATTTATAATTCTGGACTGGTTTATTACACTTTTGAAAACATACCTGATGGTGAACAAAAGGGTCAAATAATAGAGGCGTTAAACAATTGGAACAATGTCTTGGCAAGCACCTGTGCTAGAATAAGATTCGTTCCTGGACCTATAGGTGATTTCGGTTCGGCATTAATAATTAAAAATGGACCTGTATCCAATTTCGGTGCAGCGCGTTCAGAGGAGACTGCATATTATGGTCAGGAAATCTCAGTCGGGACAATGATTTTTAATCCTGATTTAGTTATTAATGGGTATCTATTTTATGACCCGCAGGTAGCTGGGTATAATAATATTTATATCAAAACCGCAATGCACGAAATTGGTCATCTGCTAGGTTTAAGTCACTATAGAGGTGGTTACGAACCTTGCACTCAACAATCGCATCTGTCATCTATTATGAACGATCCTTGTGGTGTCAATGATAATGGCACTTATCTTAATGGAATCTTCTATCCTACCAACATGCCCTCTAATGCAACAACAAATTGTGATGTTCCTCGGATAAACGCAATTTATCCCTGTTCAACGCCATCACCAACACCAACGGCAGAATGTTTGCCGAATGCATACGGAAAAGGCTGTGTAAATTGTGAGGCGGAACAGGCGCAATGCCGTGATTGGGATTACGACATGTGCTGGTGTAATAATGGTCCCGCGCCTCCTGACGGGTCGCCGATTTTAGTAGATGTTGCTGGAAACGGTTTTAATTTGACCGATAATGCAAATGGAGTGAGGTTCGACCTAAACAGCGACGGCACACCGGAACAACTTTCTTGGACTGCGCCGAACTCCGACGACGCTTTTCTAGTGTTAGATAGAAACAACAATGGAATGATTGACAACGGACAGGAATTGTTCGGCAATTTCACGCCGCAGCCATCTCCGCCGCAGGACGCGCAAAAGAACGGTTTTCTGGCTTTAGCAGAGTTTGACAAGCCGCAGAACGGCGGAAACTCTGACGGCGGCATTGACAGACGAGACGCAATCTTTTCGCATCTTCGTTTATGGATAGATTCAAATCACAACGGAATATCCGAACAAGGCGAATTACATCCTTTACCGGAACTCGATGTCGTTGCGATTGGTCTCGATTACAAGGAATCGAAACGAAAAGACGAATATGGCAATCGTTTTCGTTATCGAGCAAAAGTTTGGGATGCTAAAAATGCGAAAGTCGGTCGTTGGGCTTGGGATGTCTTTTTTAGACCAAGATAGAGTAAATCAGAAATCAAATCATCATAAAAAAGCGAGTTTTAACGACTCGCTTTTTCTTTAATAAAATTCAATTTACTTTTTTCTTGCAAAATCGAGTGATTATAGGATATAAATTTAAAGGCGGAAGTTTTCCGCTCACGCCTGTTTGACCTGCAAAATCTGAAATAAAGGAAAATCCCGACTTGAACGTTTCCGTGAATTCGACCCCAACAATGACAACCGCGAATCTGGATTCGGCATCCGCCGGTTTTGGTAAAAGTTTGCCTGAAACTGCCGCCGTTCCGGTTCACGAAACAGCTTTTAATCTCGGTTTATGGCTGTCGGGGCTGGAAAGTTTTTTGCGGATTCGTACGCACGCTTTCGCGGAAACGAATCAAACGAAGGCTGTCGCGCGCGACTGGTCGAGGGAATTCAGATTGACACATCTCGGATTGCTGATGTGTTCAAATTTCGCGCTCCGTTTATGTGAAGCGGCGCGAAATATCGAAACCGAAGCTGAAGAATTTAACATTGTCGATAAATTAGAATCGCCGGAGGCATCTTTTGATTTTTCCTTCGACGACATTTTTACGCTCTCCGCCAATTTGAAAAATTTGACGCTGCTGAATAAAGCCTTTTTGCGTGCCGCGCCGCACAGCATTGGCGAGTGGACAAGCTGGAGCGAGATTCTGGGAAACGGACTTCGGCAAATCGAAGTGACGGGCAGGCTAATTGAAAATGCCGAACTGGAAGGCGAAAAACATTTGCCGTCGTCGCTGTTTGAACTGCTTCAAACGTCTTCGATTCCGCCTGCTGTCGAAGCCGATTTGCAAATTGTTCTGCCGCATTTCGCAAAGATTTTGAAATGGCTTGAGGTAGTCGGAAAAATGCTCGAACGGGACGAGCCGCTCAAACCGACGCTGCTCGTTTTCGCCCGTATTTACGAGCAGACGCAAATGATGATGGGTCATATTCGCAATCGCCTGCTGCGTTTTCCGAGCGAAGAAGACGCGCTCTACGGCGTGCTGGACTGCGCTCTTTACGCGGCTTCGATTGAGCTTCGCAAAGTTTTTAATTTTGAACTGGCGGGACTTTCCGAAATGCGCCAGCCGATTTCTATCAGAGCCAAAATCGAAACATCATACGCGCTTTTGAACGACTGTATTCAGTTGATTCTGGTTCAATTCGCGCAGTTCGTCGAACCGCATTTCGAGCCGACCAGACTTTTCTCGAACTTCCAGACAAAACTCGAACAATCGCTCGCTTTGCGCCAGGATTTATGGAACATTCAGCAAGCCGTCAAACGCGCCGAACAGCAGCCCGAAAATCTTTTACTGGAAAAACTCAATCACAAATTAAATGATTTTTTGAGAACCGGCTTGCGGTTTCTGATGTTCAAAGACTGCGAAACCTTCGAGCGTTTTACCGAAGAAGTAATGCGAACGCGCAACAAAAAAGACCTCGTGCCGATTCTGCACCGCTTCGGCGCGTATCTCGAAACGCTTTTCGGACAAGTCAATATGCGAACCGTGCTGGCGAATCACCCGTTTGATTATCTGGAAGACAAAAATTAAAAATAGGACACGGATGAACGCCGGTTAAGCGGATTCGCGCGGATTTCTTTATGTAAGTTTCGCTCGATGAAAGTGTATGGAAAATCCCAGTCACTCGGAAACGGCGGGGAAAATAATCAAAGCATTTTACAAGATTTATAATACACCCGGCTACGGTTTTTTAGAAAAGGTTTATGAAAATGCTTTGGCATCGGAACTTGAACAGACCGGATTAAAGATTTTTCAACAACAGCCGATAAAGGTTTTCTATAACGACAGAGAAGTCGGCGAATATTTTGCTGATTTGGTTGTCGAAGATTGCGTGATTGTTGAACTAAAGGCGATTGAAAAACTGGCTGAAATCCACGAAGCGCAGCTTTTAAATTATTTGAAAGCAACTAAAATTGAAATTGGTCTCTTGTTAAACTTTGGTTCAAAAGCTGAATATCGCCGGAAAGTTTTTGATAACAATCGAAAAAATCTCAAAGGTTTTCTGTTAAATCCGTGAAAATCTATTCAATCCGTGTTTATCCGCGTCCTATTTCTACTGCGAGCGCAAAACCGCTAGAGGCTTTTTGAAAAGCACGCCGAAACCTGCCAGCGTTCCGACAATTGTCACCAGTAAAGCCGTTATCAAAATTCCCGAAATTAGCAGCCTGAAATTGAATTGCCATTCGATTTTGAAAACATATTTCGTCACGGCAAACGACATCAAAGCGGCAAAAAACGCGCCGACTGTTCCCGCCAGAAAGCCTAAAATCGTATATTCGATAACCAGAATCTTGAACAGCGTCGCGCGTTTCGCGCCCAGAGTTTTCAGAACCGCGTTTTCGTAAATGCGCTGTGATTTAGTCAGCGCGACCGAGCCGATTAAAATTAAAATTCCCGTTAAAATTACAAAACTTCCGACAAACGAAATTGCCAGCACGAAATTATTCAGCAGTTTTCCGACTGCCGTTAAAATGTCCGCAACGTCGAAAATCTGCACGTTTGGAAAAGCGTCCAAAACTTCGCGCTGAAAACGCAGGCGTTCAGTGGCGGGAAGTTTTTTCGTAATTGGCAAAACAAAAGTCTGCGGCGCGTTTTCCAGAACGCCGGGGCGAAAAACAAACACGAACGCCGTCCGCGTGTTGCGTAAATCGATTTTGCGAATGCTCGTTACGCGAGCGTTGATTCTGCGCCCCAAAATATCGAACGTGATGTAATCGCCGACTTCTACGCCGAGCGTTTCGCGCATTCCTTCTTCGACCGAAACTTCCGCGTCCGATGACGGCGAAGCGTCCCAGAATTTCCCCGCCGTGACGGTTTCATTAGAATTAAGATTCGGGCGATAAGTGACGGCAAATTCGCGCCCGATTTGACCTTGCTGCTGGCGGACTTCCTTTTGCTCGAAATCGAACGGTTCGCCGTTGACGAGCGCGATACGGGCGCGAATCGTCGGAATCGGCTGCACGCTTTCACCCGTCGCGGCAGTCGCCATTTCCTTAATTTTTTCAACCTGACTGCGCTGAATATCGACCATAAAAAGCGAAGGAATTTTTTCGTTGAGCGTGAAATCAAATTCGCGCACGAGATTTGACTGCAAAGACTGGACGGCGAGAACGACGAACGCGCCTAAGCCGACGGCGAGCAAAACGACGCGCGTTTGATTGCCCGGACGATAGAGCGAATTGACGGCTTGCGCGATTGAAAAAGATGAAAACTTTTTCGTTTTTCGCAACGCCCAAGTCAGAGCCGTTGCCGCCGCGTAAAGTATCACAGAAGTCACGGCTAGACTCGTCAAAAAGACCGCGCCGATTTTCAGCGAACCGGCTTGCCAGACGGCTAAACCTAAAAGTCCCGCAACGGTCGCCAGCGCGAAAAAAATTCGCGTCGCATCGAGTCTTCGCGTATTATTTTCCGTTTCATCGCGCAGCAGCAGATTCGGTTTGATATTGCGAATTTGCAAAAGCGGCAGCACGGAGAACAGCAGAGAAATCAAAATTCCGAGTAAGATTCCTTGCCACGCCGCGCCGAAATGAACGCTGTATGAAAGATTTTTCGGCAGCACGCCACCGAATTGATAACGTGCAAACCATAACGCAAGTTGCGCTAACACGATGCCGAACAAACTGCCGATAAAACCGAGCGTTAAAATCTGAAACAGATAAACGAAAATAACTTTGCGGCTATCCGCGCCGAGACATTTTAGAACGGCAATGGTTTTGCGTTTCTGCTCGACAAAAACTCTGGCGACGTTCCACACGCCGATGCCGCCCAAAACTAAAATAAGCAGTCCGGTCAGCGACAAATAATTTTCCGTGCGGTCGAATTGTTCGCCCAAGTTTTCCTGCGCTTCTTTGTATGACGAAACGGTCAGCGTCGTGCCTTTTAACGCTTCACGAAGCGCGGCGACGAGCGGAGTCGGGTCGGTGGAAGTGCGGTATAAAATCCGCCGCCGCAAGCGCGTTCCGAAACTCGTCAAACCCGCCGTGTCGAAATCTTTTTTCTCGATGAAAACTCTCGGTCCGAGTCGAAAACCGCTCGCGCCGCCCGGTTCTTCGTCAAAATTTGCGCGAATTTGAAATTCGGCTTTTCCGATTTGAATATAATCGCCGATTTTGACGTTTAATTTTTCAAGCAGAAGCGTCTGCACAACCGCGCCTTGATTTTCAAGCAGCGAAAAATCGAAAGGTTTTCCGCCCGCCAAAACAAAATCGCCGACGAGCGGAAACGGCGGCTCGATGCCTTTTAGTTCGATTTGCGAAAATCCGTCTTTGGAACGCGCCATCGTCAAAGTCGTAATCGCTTCGTTTCGCGCTTCGACAATTTTCGATTGGTTGATAACCGTTTCAATCGCCGAAATCTCGGTCGGCGTAAAAGGATTGGTCGAACTGATTTCAAAATCCGCCGTCAAAAGCGCGCGGGCATCTCCGGCGACAGCGCGTGATAAATTCTGAATCAGCGAGCGCAGCGCGACTACCGAGCCGACACCGATGGCGATGCACAAAAAGAAAAACAACAGCCTGCGCCACGCAGAACGAATTTCGCGCCGGAATAAATTGAAAATAAACTGCATAAAACAAAATGTATAGCCGCGAAAAGTCACAAAAAACACAAAATAAAAACCTCTTTGTGTTTTTCGCGGCTATTTTTCTTCGTCGGCAACAACGCGCCCGTCTTTTAAGCGAATTTCGCGCTCGGCTCGTCCGGCAAGCTGCGCGTCGTGCGTGACTAAAATCAGAGTCGTGTCGTGCCGCTCGTGCAAATCGGTCATTAAATCGAAAATATGCTGCCCGTTTTTTGAGTCGAGATTTCCCGTCGGTTCGTCCGCCAGCAGAATTTTCGGTTGATTGGCAAAGGCGCGCGCGATGGCGACTCGCTGCTGCTCGCCGCCGGAAAGCTCGGACGGGAAGTGATGACCGCGATTCGTCAATTCGACCGATTCGAGCAAATTCGCGGCGCGTTTTTTCGCGTCTTTTAAGTCGAGAATCTCCATCGGAATTAAAATATTTTCAAACGCCGTGAGACTCGGAATCAAGTGAAACGATTGGAAAATAAAGCCGATTTTTACGCTTCGCAAATCCGCTAAATCGTCTTCGCTCATTTTGGTTACGTCCGCTCCGTCAATCAAAATCGCGCCGCCCGAAGGCGCGTCCAAGCCTGCAATCAAACCGAGCAAAGTTGATTTTCCAGAACCGGACGCGCCCGTCACGGCGACAAACTGCCCGTCGGGAATCGCAAACGAAACGTCGTCGAGAATCGTTAAATTTTCCGCGCCGGAGCGCACGATTTTGGTTACACTGTTTAATTCAATCATTATCTGGAGAATAATTTTAGCGAAATATTTTCGGCTAAACAAAATACGCGAAATCCGCATCAAAGTTTTTGATTTATCAAGATTAGAATATGTATCGAATTTGGAAAAAAGCAATTATCGTTTTCAGTTTTATCGGGCTGGCGGCGTTCGGCGCGGCATGCGGCAAATCTTCGGCGGGCGTTAATAATCAGTCGAAAAAGCAGGCTGCGCCGCCGGTCGTTAATTCCGACAAACCGAAAATTGTCGCGTTCGGCAACAGTTTGACGGCGGGTTTCGGCTTGTCGGAAAAAGATTCTTACCCGTATCTTTTGCAGGAAAAATTAAAGACGGACGGCTTTGATTATGAAGTTATTAACGCTGGCGTTTCCGGCGATACCAGCACGGGCGGTCTCGAACGCGCTGACTGGTCTTTGGAGCAGGAAAACGTCAAAATTTTAATTTTAGAACTCGGCGCGAACGATATGCTGCGCGGTTTGAGCGTTCCGCAAATGAAAAAAAATCTCGACGCGATTATTAAAAAAGCAAAGGCGAAAAATATCACAGTTTTGCTGTGCGGGCTTTTCCCGCCGGACGCGCCCGTTTCAAAATCGCAAAATGAATTCGCGGTTTCTTATCGTGATTTGGCAAAGGAAAATAACGTCGCTTTTCTGCCGTTTTTACTTGAAAACGTCGGCGGCGTAAAAACTCTGAATCAGGCTGACGGAATTCATCCGAACGCCGACGGTGAAAAGATTATGACCGATAATGTTTATAAAGCGTTGAAGCCTTTGCTGAAGAAATAAATTAGCCGCGAATTATACGAATATCACGAATAGGTAAAACAAAAATAATTCGTGATGTTCGTGGCTAAATCTTTCAGTTTTGCTATCCTCTAATTTATGAATGTCACACATCTCGAATGCGCCTATTGTCATAAAAACTACGAAGCTAATAAACTGCATAATCTTTGCGCAGAATGCGGAAAGCCGCTTCTGGTTCGCTATGATTTAGGACGCGCCGCCGAAACTTTAACGAAAGAATCATTGAAAACACGCGCCGCGAATCTGTGGCGTTACCGCGAAGTTTTGCCCGTCGAAAATGACGAAAATATCGTCTGTCTAGGCGAAGGTTTCACGCCGCTTTTGAAAGTTGCACGTCTGGCGCAAACTTTGCCGATAAAATTAAATCTTTTCATCAAAGACGAATCCACCAACCCGACGCAGAGCTTTAAAGCACGCGGAATGTCTGCCGCCGTTTCGATGGCGAAAGAATTAGGCGTGAAAAAAGTCGCCGCGCCGTCAGCCGGAAACGCGGCGGGCGCGCTTTCGGCTTATGCGGCGCGCGCCGGAATGGAAGCGCATCTTTTTATGCCGAAAGATACGCCGAAGGCAAATATTATCGAATGTGAACAGACGGGCGCGAATGTAACTTTGGTTGATGGTTTGATTACCGACTGCGGAAAAATCGTCGCAGAAAGAAAAGACGCGGAAGGCTGGTTCGACGTTTCGACTTTGAAAGAACCGTATCGCGTCGAAGGCAAAAAAACGATGGGTTATGAATTAGCGGAACAGTTGAATCAAGTCAGAACCGCCTGCGTGAGCGGGCGGGTAAATTCCGAAACTGATGAACCTTGGATTTTGCCCGACGTGATTTTATACCCGACGGGTGGCGGAACGGGTTTAATCGGAATGTGGAAAGCGTTTGACGAAATGGAAAAAATGGGCTGGATTGATTCGCGCCGCCCAAGAATGGTTTCCGTTCAATCAATCGGCTGCGCGCCAATCGTCAAAGCCTTTCACGACGGCGAAAGATTTGCCGACGAATTTCCAAACGCGCATACCGCCGCATCGGGTTTGAGAGTCCCGAAAGCCATCGGCGATTTTTTAATTTTAGACGCGCTACGCGAGTCAAACGGAACAGCCGTCGCCGTTTCGGACGAAGATTTAATTGCAGCCGTCAAAGAAATCGGCGCATCAGAAGGCGTTTTCTGCGCTCCAGAAGGCGCGGCTTGCCTGCCCGCTTTGCGAACGATGATTGAACAAAATCTAGTTTCCGAAAACGAAACCGTCGTCATCTTCAACACCGGCGCGGGCGTGAAATATCTCGAATGTTTTGAATTATAAATGCGGAAACACGCACGAAGTAAGTGTGCAAGTAAAAACACACTTACTCCGTGCGTGTTTCTGTAAAAGCACACTTACTTCGTGCGTGTTTCTGTAAAATTGGATTGTGACACTTTTAAAAGTGTCACAATCGCCCGCCACAGATTTCTCAAAATCCTTCAAAATTAAATTTCTTGCAGCGAAGAATAAAAAACTGGAGGAATTTATGTTCAAAAAATATCTGACATTAGCTTTAACCATTTTAACAGCCAATCTTTTCTTGGGCGTTTCGATTAACGCGCAAACGCAGAATGACAGGGATTCGAGGCTCGTTCTGAACGTCAAAAACACCGTCGCCGGAGTCGGAACTGAACCGAACCGGAAAATCAAAATCACTCTCAAAGACGGGACGAAATTAAAAGGTTATATCACGGAAATCAAGGACGATTATTTCGCTTTGCTGGACACGAAAAGCGGGAAAGTTACGTCGGTTCAGTATTCGCAAGTCGTCGAAGCAAAGCGCGACGGGCTGTCAAGGTTTGCAAAATCACTCATTGCCAGCGGAGTAGGTTTCGGTCTCATCTTTATTCCAATTTTCGTTGCCTTGGCTACCGCGAAAGATTGAACGGCGCAACGAAAATTTTAAGGGAGAATTTTATGTTCAAGAATTACATATCGTTTTCGATAATCGGTTTTATTTTGACGACAGTTTTATCACTCGCCGGTTCAATCGCGGCGCAGATGAACGCACCGAACGATACAAAACTGACAGAAGTAGAAAGACGCGAAGCTAATGAGATTGCAACGCAGTTCACGATTCGATTTGCGAAAACCAAAGATATTGCTCCGCTTATTAAAGATCATTACTGGGATGATTTTATTGAAAGAGAAATTAATGAAGGATTGAAATCACTTAAAGACCCAGAAGAAGATAAATGGATAGCACCGTTCATTTCATGTCAAGCTCAATTGCTAAAAGAAGGAAATAAAAAAGATTTACAAGAGTTTTATATAGCTTCCCAGAATTTTTCTCTTTCCCAAATGTTATTTATAACAGGATTAAATAAAAATGCTGACCTAGATGCTGTAATTAAAAAAATGTTTTCTCCAAGATTAAAAGGAGTATTCGGCAAAAACCCGAATCTGGCGGATTTAGCTAACCCTGATGAAAGCGGAAAGTCCAAACCTATAAGTTCGTTGAAGGAAATGCGAAATGCTATTGATACTTTAAAACGAGGAACGAAGTTATTTAATGAAGAAAACAAAATATTCATACCGGAAACGAAACTTAGAAACCTGTGTAAAGCGTTTCAAACAGGAAGTCTTTCTTACACAACAGTTGAAGTTACTAACGAAGATTATTACGGACTTCCAAAAGGAACGCGGGTGATAACGGTTGTAACTCCGTTAATGCTTGCTTTGAAATTAGCGGAGAAAGACAACAAACTAAAGATTTTTGCGACTATTCCTTATGCTGAATAATGAAAAACAAGGAAGAAAATTTATGTTCGGAAATATAAAAGGAATTTTATTAATACTATTTTTTATTAATGGCTCGCTTTGCAATTCATCATTCGCGCAAATTTCAAACAATAATTTTGCGGCGGAATCGTCGGCTGATTCGGTGGTGACGATTTTGCTTGGCGATAACGGGCAATCGAACGCCGTCGGTTCGGGTTTATATTTCAAATTAAACTTTAGTTGCCGAACATCTCGTTAATGTCGCGTGAGCCATGAACGACGCGGATTATTTCGAGCCGATTATCATTGATCTGATAGAAAATAAGATAATCGGGATAGCCT